>PBWI01000074.1 GCA_002728195.1 Chloroflexota bacterium | reverse complement strand
ACATCAAATAATTCTGCCGTGCCTGAAGGGATGTTATAGTCTCGACTACCGCCAGTTACTAGAATATTCTGATTTCCAAGTATTATTGCAGTATGCTTTTTTCTCTTTTCTGACATATCAGGCAATTTATCCCATTCATTCAAATCATGTTGATAATATTCAGCCGAAGACAAAGATCTACCATCGAAACCATAGCCTCCGAGGGCATAGACACCTCCTTCTGAATCTTTCAATAGGTGGTGTGAAGTCCTCGCTTCCCCCATAGAAGCTAGTACCTTTATGGAAGAATCCTTCAGATCATATTTTTCAACCGATGTGATTGGAAACCCATCCTGTCCAACGCCGCCGGAAATTAGAACCGTGTCATCGTCTAGCAATACCATTGAATGACCCCAACGGGGTTCGCCTAAATGATTCACTGATTCCCATATATTCTTACTCACATCAAAATTCCAAATATGGTCCACAGCTTTTGAACCATCCCAACCACCTGTAATGAGTAAATTGCGATTTCCTAAATCAATTGCAGAATGTCTCTCAACAGAGGCCGGCATGGGCTCCGAAACAGTCCAAACGTATTCATCTACCCCACTAAAATTCAATATTTCAACCGAATCGGACAATAATAATTCGGCAGTTGAACCTCCAGCGATAACAACTGAACCATCAGCCATTCCAGTAGCAGAATGACCAAATCTAGGTTTATTCAATTTTGCTATGGATTGGTATCTTCCCGTAGTTGGCTCAAATATATATGTTAACTCTGAAGGACTACCATCAGATTTCTTACCCCCAACCAGTAGGACCTTGTTACAATCTACAGGAATCACACTATGGTCCCACAGAGCGATAGGCATCTTGCCCTTTATACTCCATGAACCCGCATCCGAATCATATAGTTCAGTTCTCGTCAAATTGGTAAACAACCCAGCCCTACCCCCAATCACTAATACTTCACCGTCACTCAGAGGCACAGCCGAATGCATGTATCTCGGACCCATCAAATTTTCTGTTTTAATCCAACCTTCTTTTACGTCATAAATTTCGGCATAACTAATTGGTACATACGTAAAGCCTCCCGAAACTAGAACCCTACCATCAGACAACAAAGATGCAGTGTGCCCACTCCTTGGATGAAACATCGGTCCCACATCAGTCCATGTCTCAGTNGATGGATCAAAAATTTCGGCTTCCAAAATCGATGAGGAATTATTTGTTCCTCCAACGACTAATACTTTTCCATNATTAAGTAAAGTTGCGGTATGTTTCCATCTTGGAGTTATTAGAGAGGTCGACATTTTTGAAGTGTCNGTAGAGGGATCATAAATTTCAGTCACCACCCATCCATCTTTACAACCATACCCATTATCTAATGTCCCGGTGTATATGTCTCGTATAAAGGTTTGACACAAATCTCCAGAATTCTCTTCCAATACTTCTTCTGATAGGTAGCCACCTATAATGAGGACTCTACCATCATTTAAAGTAGTCACAGAATGACCTACTCTTGGCAAAAATGAGCTATTTGAAGAAATCCATTGTTTTGATTCCGGTTCATAAATTTCTGCATGAAGCAAAATCTCAGAATTGTTGAGTCCTCCATGTACAAATATTCGGTCATCTGACAAAACAGTGGACACATGTTTAGTCCTNGGCATNGACATATCAGGTGAAGATATCCAAGCATCAACTTTTGAATCATATATCAACGTGGAAGCTAATGTGTTTTGTCCATCATGACCACCAGCAATCATCAACAAATCTTCATCAATGAGATTAGCTACTTGTTCAAATATGGGTCTAGGTAAAGGAGCCCCTTTAATCCAAGTACCNGTTTCAACATCATATATTTCAAGAGAGTTTATAGCTCCGTCATTGGATTCACCTCCGACTAACACAACTTTGCCATTTCTTAGCAAAGTCGCCGTATGGTGGACTCTAGGACTAAAAATACTGCCCGGAGCTACTGAAGACCCTGGACTAGCTACAATTGTATGGTTTTCAGGAGGACCGATGGACTCATTATTTGTAGGCTGGTTACAACCTAGAACACAAAATAATGAAACTAAAGCAATAGCTATGATTCTATTTTGAAATTCCAATTTGTGAAGCATACCTATTTATTCCAAATGAATGCCTTAGGGAATTAGTGAAAAATTTTAACATTGTCTGTAAGGTATCTTGAAGCTAGACAATCAGTTTATACTTGAACAACAAATTAGAACTATTTATCTGAAACGGCATTAATAGAAAATGACAAATTCTTTGGCCCAAGCAACATACGAATTAGCAAGCGAGTCACTCCAAAATATGACGTTGGGATTAGATCAACTTCCAGGAGAACTTGCCGGGTTCTCATTGTTGAGAGAAAGCGTTTTGGATAATAAAACTATGGCAGCCCACGGTTTCCCTGGTAATACAGAAGAAAGCTACGACGCAGCCGGTAGACTCACCGGGTATTTAAGAGAATTCGCCTCTGCATCTGCTATACCCCAAAGTGAAGACGGTTCAGATATTGTAGCCGCCACTGTTGCTCATTTATTTAAAGATCCTGAACATTCTGAAAAATGGATGACAGAAACATTTGTAGCACAATTCAAAAATAACGTAGGTAATGAAGTTGGTGAAAACCAAACATTGGTAGCTGTTGAAGAACTTGAAATTGACGATTTCTACGATAAATCCGTTGGAATAAGAGCAGTTCAATCAGGTGAAGAAGGAATATTATCCACAACAGTAATAGATTTTAAAATTGGTAGGCTGCTGGGAGTCTCTTTTGTAGTCACAATCGGAGACCATGGCAGAACAGAACTAACCACCATGTTAGGTTTGGAGCTTGAAAGAAATATTGTTAGAGAACTTTTAGCAACGGGCTAGAAAAATTTACACTTGAATTAATGCCAATTATGTGCAGAAGGTAACCCGTTTTTAGGTTCCAGCGTTTCCAAATGAGATACCACCACACTACTTGTACCATCTTGCTGTGATATTTTACCTCTAGCTAAAATAATAGGATCTTTTAAAACATCCATATATTTTTTATGTATATCTGGCCAAAGTATCAATTGAACATCTGAACATTCATCCTCTACGGTAACAAAAACAGTTCCTTTATGACCTCGTGGATGTTGTCTGGCAATCCCAATTCCACACACAGAAACTATTTCACCTTCCTCCATAGAATAAACTTCATATGTACTCAAAACATCCTTGGGTAGTAAAGGCCTAATAAATTCCATAATATGGCCTTTAGGATACATACCCATAAACTCATACTCGAATATCATTTTTTCATGATTGGAAAAATCCATTAAATCGGGGGTGCTGTCATCCATTGAAATCGGCAAGGTTATTTGATGTCCTGATGGGCCTTTGTAAAGCCCTGATTTCCATAAGGCCAACTTACGATTGGGTTCGATCAAATCAAATGCTCCAGAAAAAATTAGTGCTTCAATTGCATCTGGCTTTATTTGAACTCTACGAACAAAATCTCCTACAGAATCAAAGGGACCTCGTAGATTACGCTCATCCAAAATATTTTTAGCATTCTGTACTCCAACACCCTTAATAAATTCCAATCCAATCAAAAGTGAATTGCCATTAATCGTACATTTACCTTGACTAAGGTTAATATCTGGATTACAAAAATCAATTCCAAATTTCCTGGCATCTTGCTTAAGGGTTTCCAAAGGATAAAAACCCATAGGTTGGTTATTGATAAGGCTGACATAAAACTCTAACGGATAATGAGTTTTTAACCACGCTGACTGATATGCTGAAATAGCAAAAGCATGGGAATGAGACTCTGGAAACATATATTGCCCGTTTATCTTAGAAAATATTTTATGTGATATCTCCTCTGAAATCCCATTCTCTACCGCACCTTTTTTAAACCTATGCCAATACCCTTTGATAAGATTCTCATTATTAGACCTAGCAAATCCTCTTCTCATTTCATCAGATTCAGCCTGACTTATTCCTGATATATCTGATATCAACTGAACCACTTGTTCCTGCCACACAATAATTCCGCAAGTTCGTTCAAGAGCACGTTTTTCTAGATAATGGTCATATTGCCACGGTGTTCCATACCTATAACGATCCACAAACTGAGAAACTGAATTACCTTGAACACCCACCCCAGGTCTTATTAAAGCAACTTGATACGCAAGATCATTTAAATTTCTTGATAGAAGACGTTGTCCCATTTTTAACTGTGCAGGAGATTGAAGAAGAAAAACTCCTTTTGACAATCCTCTATTTATCATGTCAAAGACGTCACTATCTTCTGGATCTATCTGACTAATATCAACTAATTCATTTTTTGTATCTTTAATTAATGATATTGCTTCATCTATTTGATCCAAAACGGGAAGAGAGAGTATATCTATTTTTGCAAATCCTGCATCAGCAATACTATCTTTATCCCAATCAATGATATATCTACCATCTAAAGCACTTCTTCTAAAAGGAACCATTTCAGAAATAGGAGAAGAACTAAGAATCATTCCCCCAACATGCTGACCTAAGGCTTTAGGAGCGTCTTTAAGCTGAGGCGCCAAAGAAATAATATTTTCCCATTCCGGTAAATCAACAACATTTTTAAATTCTGGAATAGACAGCATTTCAGATTTTAATAAAGCAGGGTCTGAATTATGAATTTTTCTTGAAAGAGTGCTTATATCTCCATCAGGTATTCCAAAAACTTTACCTAAATCTCTTAAAATACCTTTTGATTTATACCTAGTTATCATCCCAGTAAGAACCGCAAATTGAGGTCCAAAATATTCATGAATTCTAGGTATTAATTTTTCCCTTATTGATCTAGGAAAATCAATATCGATATCAGGTAATGTTTTTAAATCGTCTGGAACAAATCTTTCTAATGTTAAGTTGTATAGCAAAGGGTCTACATGGGATATTCCTATTAGATATCCTGTCAACATAGCAACTGAAGATCCTCTACCTCTGCCTGGAGATCTAATTTCTATAGGCTCTTCTAAATCTGACTTGCCCATCTCAATACTTATATCTCGTGCTATGAGAACAATTTCTCGGTAGAGAAGCATGAAGCCTGCCAGATTATGTTTTTTTATAAGCCTCAATTCTTCCTTTAATCTATTGTCAACAGAATTGCTAACTTCTCCATAGCGTCTTTGTGCAGCTTCATAACACAGATACTTAAGATAAGAAAAAGGAGTAAATCCATCCGGTACATTAGGTGAGGGCAGTTCATAGCCAAGATCCGAGGATAAATTAAAATCACACTCATTAGATATCTTAAGTGTATTTATAAGAGCATTTGGTACAGACTTAAACAGATTTTGCATTTGCAATTCTGATTTTAAATAAAACTCAGAATTTATTTTAAGAATGTGCGCCAAACCATCTAAACTTTCATTACCCTTAATTGAAGCAAGCACATTTTGTAACTTGTACCTGTTAGAAATATGATAGTGAACATTATTAGTTGCAACTAAAGGAAGATCCACATCTAATGCTATTGAAATCAGAGAATTGACTCTACTAGAGTCACCATGCATGAAATTACGATTTAATTCTATGTAGATTGAGTTATCCTCAAAATATTCTCGTAATTCTTTAAGTACCGATTTTGCTTTTTCTATTTTGTTTTCTTTAATGGCATTTGAAACTAGGCCATTTTGTGACCCGGTCAGTAATATAGTTCCAGAGGTATATTGAGGTATATGCTTAGGATCTAACCTCGGTTCCCTTCGGTCAGATCCATTAGCTAGCGTAAGTAATTGTGATATGTTGGAATATCCAGTCCTGTTTTTAGCTAGTAGTACTATATGTGAGTCGTCTTCAAGGATGATTTCAGCACCCGTTATGGGCTTTATCCCAAAATGATTCGACTTCCTAGAAAATTCTAAAGCTCCGCACATGTTGTAATCGGTAAGAGCCATCGCTGGATAATCTAGTTCATAAGCTCTATTAAGAAGCTCATCTATATGGGACGCACCTTCACCAAAAGAATAGAAACTATGGGAATGTAGTTCCACATACTTAGAGTTATATTGCATCAGTAATTTTGACGGTACCACCGTTTTTCAACAGTATCTTTAAATATCGTCATGACCTTGTTGTCAGGTGTACTAACGTTGTAATAAGTACGGCTAATTGGATTCTGGGTCCACCATAAATCAATTTTCCAGATATCTAAAACTTTAACTTTTAGATTATCCCCACCATATAGAGATATAAATTTAGGAATATTACTTAATTCTTGAACCTTAATTTTTTTAGGTATATTAATAGCCATAACAGAGAATTTTGTCTCTGGATCTATAGAAACTTGTACTGCCCTTCTCTCCGGAATTGGATGATCTGGATTCACAGTCAAAAGTTTATAAAGGGAATTTTTCGCAGGCATTTTTTTGCGGATATGACGATCTGTTTTGATCAATTTATTTTTCCTATCACGAATATCATCACGAATACCCGTAAAGGCTCTATATTGCACCCCGTACTCTCCAACAAAATCTGAAATTGTAATTGAGACATTTTCTACTAATCCAGGTAATTTCAAATCTCCTAATTCCAATCTAATTAATGACGCTAAATCATGTGGATTTTTAAGAGGGTTTTTTAAAACTAAATTTTTGGTCCAGACTGAAAACCCAATAAGCTCAAATAAAATAGATATTTTTCTAACATATCTACCTTTTAAAACAGATCTTATAAAAGACTTTTGTACTAAAAGTTCCAAGGCTGTGAAAAGAACAGAGTTAGAGTTGGTTGGAAATGGTAAGGATACGTGTTCAGTTATGTTCTCAATGGGTTTATCAGAATAAATATAATCACTATTATCTGCACGTGATAGTGATAAAGCCCTACACCCTTCATTTCCAAATTTAGCATAAATCAACCCATAATCTTGGCGTGCTATATCACCAATTGTATGTATGCCAAATTTATGAAAATCAATAATCGTACTTTTTTTAATAGGTAATACATCTACACTAAAAGAAGATAAAAAAGAATCTATATTATTTAATATTTTTGTAGATCCACCTGGAATAGACGAAAGTGCTGCAGAGTACGCCGAAAATTTATTCACAGAAATACCAAATCTTGGTTCTAGAAAATATGGGATAGAATCCAATATAGATGTAACTAATTTGGCTTCACCTCCATACATTCTACTTAACCCCTGAATATCTATGTAAATGACACCTAACTCTGATCTTTCAATTTTTGGTGCTATACGTGCGACATTCGATATGACTGAAGCAAAAATCTGCTCGTAATTTTTACGATCAAATTCAAATTTCAAAGACTTTGGATATCTAGACAATGCATATGAGAGCGGCACTCCCTTAGAAATATTTTTTATACGCTTGGAAAAATCCTCAACAACAGGTGAATGATGCAATTCCTGAGAATACAAAAATATATCCTTATCAGAAAGTTCAGGTGTTTTATTGATCTCAGCCTTAACCCCAAAATGAGTTATTAGAAGGCATCCTATTTTTGAATTTTTGTTAGACATATCATTAACTATATTTCTATTAATACAAACCTAATAATACAATTATAATAGAACNTANGTTCTATTNTCAACATTTAATAGATTGGNCCAATTTTGTGTATTTCAACAAAAATTGACTGTATTTCTGCCTAATGTTATCTTCCGCATTAAGAAACATATTTCATAATGGAGAATAGAAAATGAGTGTTACCGTAGGAACTGGCAACTTCAAATATGAAGCCNTAGATTTATGGCCAACACTACCNAGTGGGGCCACTTTGATAGAAACACCTGGAGTGGCAGTAGACTCACAAGACGAAATATATACATTCAGCCGTAATACTGAACACCCCGTAATGGTTTTTAATAGAGACGGCGAATTTTTAAGAGGATTCGGAGCAGGAATATTTAGTAATAGAACCCACGGCATTTTAATAGGACCTGATGATACCGTTTACTGTGCAGATGATGGAATACATACCATCACCAAGTTCACTANAGAAGGTGAACTACTCATGACAATAGGCACTCCAGGCAAATCCTCAGAAATATGGAAAGGAGAACCTTTTAATCGCCCAACTCATGCTGCAGTCTCAAAAAAAAGTGGTGATATATTCATAACCGATGGATATGGAAATTTTCGAGTTCACAAATATTCACCCGAGGGAGAATATATAAAGTCGTGGGGGGAACCTGGTATAGAGCCCGGGCAATTCCTCAGACCTCACAATATAGCCGTAGATGANAATGATAGGGTCATCGTTGCAGATCGAGAAGCACATCGAGTGCAAGTATTCGACACAGATGGGAATGTCATAGATNTTTGGAACAATATATTCATGCCTAACGGNCTCACTATTGGCCCAGANGGAAACATATATATTGGTGAACTACCAGGTATGACACAAGCAGATCCAACTCCTCCTAACCATGGTCACAATATCAGTATCATAAGCCCTTCAGGTGAAAAGCTTGCAAGAATTGGACATCCTGAAGAAGGCGAAGAACCAGGTAAATTTATAGCACCTCATGGAATCGGAGTAGACTCACATGGAGACATATATGTCGGTGAGGTCTCTTATACGATCAGAGGCAGCCACATGAATCCACCAAANGANCTACGCAGCTTGAGNAAACTTAAAAAAGTAACTTGACTTATTAAGTCAGAGTATCAGGCATAGGCCAAGAGTCTGGAATAAGTTGTATATCGTCCTCAACTTTATACACTCTCATCCCACGGGCTTTATAATTAGCCAAGGCATATGGATGGTCTAAGCTGCACGTATGTAACCAAACCCTAGAGGCTCCCATAGAAAATCCCTTGTTCAATGCGTTTGTTAAAAGATGACTCCCAAATCCCTTTCCAACATAACTTGGAAGCAATCCAAAGTATGCCACTTCAACATTGGCATCGCCTTGATGACTGAGCATATAAAATCCGGCAAGATTATTTGAAAGTTCCATTGTCCACATAGATATACATGAGCCTAAAAGCCATTCTTCCCATTCGTCCAAACTCCAGTAATACTGATCTACCCAGTACCATTCCTTACCAACTGACCTATAAAACCATCTCGCAAATTCAGGATCNGGTTCTTTCACTTTAGATATTTTCAGGTCGTTTCTAACAACTGATTTTGGATTTACATTTTCCTTTGAAAATATTTCCAGATAATTCACGGTGATTGGAAAGTTTTTCATGCCAATTTATATCTGTTTAGTAAATCCATATTCAACTCAAATCCAATACCCGGTCTATCAGGAACGGTAACATACCCATCAGAATCGGGAACCATACGAGGCATAAACATCTCTGCTCTAAGCGGATCAACCGCTACTGGGTAATATTCCAAAAATTCTCCATGAGGTATCCCGGCAGCGAGAGGCAACTGAAGTTCCTGACAACCGTGTGGTGCAATAGACACACCTTTTTCCTTCGCTAAATCTGTTATATCTTTAGCAATGTCGTACCCCGGACAAATTGCAACATCAACATTTAAAATATCTGCACCTTCATGATTTAGAAGCGTTTCAAAATGAGACAAATGATACCCATTTTCTCCAGTAGCAATTTTCACATTGGAACCCTTTTTCAAAACACCATGTTCTTTATAACGATGTATTGGCATAGGCTCTTCAAACCAATATACCCCAAATTTTTCAAGCTCTTTCGCAAAATTTTGTGACTGCTCCAAATCTAATGCACAATTAGCGTCAACCATCAAAACGACATCATCTCCTACTGCAGCTCTAGCCGCCTCCACTCGCAGCAAATCACCTTTGATCCCTTCATTTGGGTCACCAATNTTAATTTTCACTGCGCCGGCATTCATTTCATTCACATTAAAAAGGACCTCCTCTTGAAGTTCCTTTAGGCCTTTCCCCTCGGCGTAATAGCCNCCAGCAATATAGGTCCTAATCCTATCCTGTGCACCTCCTAGCAACTGATGAACTGATTTACCTAATGATTTACCCTTTATATCCCAACAAGCGATATTTATTGCAGCTAGAACTTGGGTGTTAACACCACCCGGCCCCAGTATTTTTATATGCTTTTCTCCCAAATCTTCTGCTATCTTCCTTGTCTCCGTAGGATCTCTCCCAATTAATAGCTCACGGAAATACTCTACAAAGGGAGGAAACACATTCAATGGCCTTTCCGCTGCAGTTCCTCCATTCCAACCAAAACCTTCAATGCCTTCATCTGTCTTTACAGTAACTTTATGAAGTCTTCCCGGGCCATAAAAATGTCCCCCATTCCAAATACCTGGTCTTTCCCATTCAAAAACTTCACTAGTTACATCAATGATCTTCATTAGACTAAAATCTCCCTTTTTCTGGCTTTAATGAACGACTGAGAACCAAATGTAATAGCACCTGCAACTACAAATATTAGACCCCCTAACAACCCCCGTCCGGGATCTTCTGACAGAACTAACCATGCTAAGAGAACCCCAGCTGGCGGCTGTATGAATGAATAGAAAGTTACTGTTGAAGGTAAATATTTCTTTACTAACCAAGCATTAGCAAGGAAGCCAAACCCAGCAATCACAAATCCCTGGTAGGCGAGGGCCAACCAAAACCGCAATTCAATCGAATACTTAGGCGATTCAAAAATAAAACTTCCTACCAAAAACAATAAAATCCCTATAACAAGTTGGCCAAACATGATTTTTGCTTCTGACATATTTTGAGCGAAATTAGACATCAAGACCAATCTTAGTCCCAGTAAAATTGCAGAAAGAAGACTCATCAGGTCACCTTCTATAGACACACCTGGTACTACAACACCAGCATCTCCAAAAACAATAGTGAGAATTCCAATATATGACAACACAATTGCCAACACTTTCCATCTAGTAAGAGTGTCTGTAGGTACCAAAAAATGGGCTATAACCGCTGCCCATATGGGGTAAGTTGAATTAAGAGCAGTTGCATGCCCTGCAGTGGTCAAATATTGACCCACATTCATAAACATAATCTGAACTGTGAAAAGAGCACCTATAATTAATAGTGGGCGCACTTCATTTTTGGAGACAAGAAAAGATTCCTTCCGTAAAAGCATATATGCAAAAGTCACCACTCCCCCAGCAACAAATCTCATCCATCCGACTTGTAAAGGTGACCCATATTCAAGGGAAGCTTTTATACTGACGTGGTTACCACCCCAAAGTAACGAAAGGAAAATTTGAAAACCTGTAGGAATAAGACCTGCCGGTTTTCTTTTTTCAAATGTACCTGTTTTTTGTTCCGAATTGGCCAAAAGCTATATATACCTATTTTGGAAATGGCGTGAAGAAAGATTTTACCCTACATAGCCTAATGCAGACAGTTAACCACTTACTTTGTTATGCTTTCTACACAAATATGCCATCATTAAAAGACATAATGCTCACAGTTGTAGACCAGTCACCAATTCGGAGAGGTGGTACCCCTACAGATGCGCTAAATGAATCTGTTCAATTGGCGATACACACCGAGAATCTAGGGTATTCCAGATATTGGGTATCAGAACATCACAATTCAAATTCTTTTTCTGGTACTAGCCCTGAGATTCTAATTGGTCAGATCGCAGCGAAAACCTCCAAGATACGGGTAGGGAGTGGCGGAGTTATGCTAAGCCATTACTCAGCTCTTAAAGTAGCTGAACAATTCAGTGTTCTAGATTCCTTTCACCCCAATAGAATTGACCTAGGTATTGGAAGAGCACCTGGCAGCGATAGGAGGACAGCAGCAGCATTAACATATCCAAGACCGACCATGGATGTATTTAGTGATTTTCCCCAAATGGTGAAAGACTTACTAAATTTTTTGGAGGATAGTCTAGAGGAAAATCACCCTCTTTCGGGTATCAAAGCTCAACCTTATGGAAAGGAAACGTATCCGGCAGTTTGGTTACTGGGGTCCAGTGACTACAGCGCCAGGTTAGCAGCTGAAATGGGACTTCCATTCAGCTTTGCAGACTTTTTTGGAAACACTTCCGAATATGGTCCACAAGTTACAGATTTATATAGAAACAATTTTAAATCTTCTGAATATTTGTCAGAGCCAAAAGTTAATGTGAGTCTACAAGTCATATGTGCTGAAACTGAAGAACAAGCAAAGTTTGTAGGTTCTTCCAGAAGTGTTAACAAAATCATATCAACTATGGGAATAGAGACGAAGGGCTTATTACCCCCAGAAGAAGCTTCGGTATGGCCAATGGATGATCAAGTTAAGGCCTACATGGAGCAAACTACCAAAAGCTATATAGAAGGTGATCCAAGCCAAGTAAAAGATGGAATTCTTGCTGCATCGGAACGATATCAAACCCCTGACATAGGAATTGTGTCGAACTGNTACTACTTTGAAGACAGAAAAAAATCATATTCCTTGGTTGCTGAATATATGGGTGTNCCTGCAGTCTCACAGACCAACGTTGCTACAGCCTAGGATCTANTTCNNTCGANAATAGAAGCCTCTGGATGGATCGGCTTNTTCGCAAAAAGAAAACAAAATCCTCCCACAGCAGCCANTACACCTAGAACAGCGAATGCCACTTGATAAGTACCTGTAGAATCACGCATCANACCGGCAAAGACAGGTCCTATGAGCAACAAAACATTCATTGGTACNTGAGANATCCCCATAATTTTNCCATAATTTTTTCTTCCGAAATAATCTCCCCTAATAGAAGAAGATATGGGNTTCCGNCCCCCGAAGCCAATTCCAAATAACAANGCAAATCCATANGCAGAGATAAGGTTNGGAGGTCCAAATGTCAAAACAAAAACCCCTATGGCCTGACATAATGTGAACATCATCAATGCCACNTTTTTCGGCATTCTGTCCCCGACGTAACCTCCTATCATCTGGAATACCATAGAAACTGCTGTATACGCAGAGACAACAAAGGCAGCTGTCTGCAAGCTGTATCCTAAATCAGTCATCATTGGTGCAAGATGTAACATAAATGCAAGCAACACCATAGATGTAAATCCATGGCCTAAACTAATAAACCAAAATGCTGGAGCCCGCAAAGCTTGAGAGACCGTAAAATCATATTCTTCCTCTACTACAAGACCATCCTTCAAAGCTTCCTCTTTTCGTCTTTCAATATCTTCTTCACTGTCTCCGTCAGGTAGTAACCCATAATCCTCTGGTCTATCTCTAAGGAAACTTGTCAACGGAAAGGCCAAAATGATTGTGACTACACCAAGCATAAAGGCAGTTAAGCTCCATCCCGGTCTATCCAAAAAGTCAGGATCTACGAGCCAAGCTAACAGTGGCACAAAAAATAGAGAACCAAATCTAGCTAGGGCGTTTGACAAACCCATCGCAAAAGAGCGTCTGCGTATAAACCAGTTATTCATCATGGTATTTAAAGCGAGCCAGCTACCTAAACCTTGGCCCAATGCAATAATCAAATATGAGAAATAAAAAATCAAAAGGTGGTTTATCTGACTGAAAACAAGCCACCCAAACCCCATAATGATCATTCCTATTAAGACCATACGTTTAGTGCCGAATTTATCCACCAGATAGCCTTCTATAGGACCCAAAATACCACCCTCCACCCTAGTGAAAGAAAGAGCCAAAGATAGTTGAGTTCTGTTCCACCCAAAAGCTCTCTCCATAGCAACTGCCCATATACCCATAGCATGAAAAAGAGGGGTGGTCGCAACTAGCATTACTGCTCCAAAAACTGGAACCAGATACCAACCATAGAAGGTATTATTCTGTTTTTCGGCTAATCTATTTTTGGCGAAGTGAAACAAGGTATAAAATCTTAGAAGTACAGAATATTTTGAAGATGTAGGTTTGACAAATAGATTTAGTTAGTAAAATACAGGAATTAAGATTCGCTAATACTAACTCACCAGAAGTTCTCGGTAAAGTTCAAACTCTTTGATGTAACCCTAACCAAACTATCCTTACTTTTACTCTTGATTTCGCACTGAAGGTGAAAATATCCAAAATCCTATTGAAATTAAACTCCCGATTACACCCATCAAAACAAGGGTAGGCCTTACTGATATCAGGCCTGCTAGCCAACCAACGAATAGGCTAAAAAAAACCACCATCCCCATCCCTATCCGATAAGCACTCATTGCCCTAACCCTATAGTGATCTTCTGCCAAAGTCTGTGTCAGAACGCCATTTGTTGTTCGAAACGCTGTTTGAGTTGCGCCAAAAATTGCCAAAACTACAAAAGCTGAAACTATCCAAGCAGATTGGCTCAATAACAGAGTCATCAAGGCCCCACCAAGGGCAGAAATAATGCATAGTAACCCCCGCCACTTAGGGAAACCAAAGGCGGAAAAAACAAAAACCATCAGCAGGCCCCCAGCTCCATTGATAGCCATCATATACCCACCATAATCTACATTTCTATGAAGAACATCAGTAGTAAACAAGGGCAACAAAAATATAACTGGATGCAACACAACATTTGGAGCTGCCGACAAAATATATATCAAAGACAAAGGCCGTTGTTTATTCCAAAGATACTTAAACCCGTCAACCATATCGCCAACCATTTGGGAGATTCCAAATTTAGTAACAAATTCTCTACGTATAAAGTAAGGTGTAGACATAGGAATTAAAGCAACAATAACGCCCAAGTATAAACCGGCTTCAATAGTGAAATTCCAAAAGAAACCGACCTTTGCAACTATGATTCCACCGATGAAGGGACCTATCATCCGAGTCCCTGGAATTGTGAGAACACTAGTTGCATATGCATTACTCAAAGCGTGAGAAGGTACCGTATTGGCTATAAGAGCTTGACGAACTGGCATCTTCAAAGCCTCACACGACCCAGCCAACAAAGCGAATGCATAAACATGCCACACCAAAACTGATTCAGTTCGTACCAATAACGCAAAGGAAAACGCTAATAGAACCATGAATGTCTCAAGGGATATAACGAGCCTTTTACGATCTAGACGATCTCCGAGGACTCCACCCCATGGACCTATAATTATTCCTGGCAACGCAGCAGCTCCACCTACTCCGACCACCAAAAGAGCTGAGTTAGAACCATCCTGAGTCAACTCTTTGACCAACCAACCCAAAGTCAGTAACTGCAACCATTGAGCAGTGTTTGCGCAAAAATTTGCCGTCCACAAATATCTATAATCGGGGTAGGCACGTAGGGAGTCCAAGGTGTGTATTGTTGGTAATTTCATTTCAGCAATAATATGCCCAACAAATTTGGTGAATTAAAAAATCTTTTTTCTTCAATTTGATAGGCGAAATTATTATTCAGCCGTACCTGTGTATTCGTTTTTTAGCATACCCCAATCAATGTCGTAGCCCAATCCTGGCTTAGTAGGTGCATAAACGACACCGCCATCAAATTGAATATCTTCGACGAGCCCATACATATTTGCACCAGTACAAGGGAAAAATTCGAAAAATTCACAGTTCGGCACTGCCATAGTTATGTGCAAATTTGCTACATTATTTAAGGAATTACCACCATGATGAATCTCACATTTCATATTGAAACCTTCAGCGAGATGAGCTAGCCGTATCATTGGGGTGATCCCCCCAGTCACCGCCACATCACCTCGAAGTATGTCAGTAGCATATTGCGTTATCCATTGGGTCATGCCGTAATACCTACCTGGAGCATACTCCGTAGACATTATTGGTATATCTAATTTGTCATGCAATTTGACATAGTTATATATGTCTTCTTCAACCAATGGATCTTCATACCAATAGAAATCCAATTCCTCAATAGCCCTTCCAACTCTCATCGCATCCTCATATTGATACGCCCACATAGAATCCAACATGAGTTTCATGTCATCACCCACTGCTTCTCGGACCGCCTGGGATATTTTTATGTCGTATGCAGGATCGCCATGAGGATGGATCTTGTGAGCCGTCCAACCCATCTCTTTGAATTTTATTGCTTCTTCAGCATATTCTTCTTTTGTTTCGTGGAACGCGGTACTGGAATATACGGGAACAGAATCTTTGCATGTACCCAAAAGACGATGAATAGGTTGCTGGGCAATTTTCCCATTTATGTCCCACAAACAAATATCTATTGCTCCTATTACATATGTAGACACAGACCTATTTTGCTTCCACATATCCCACCAAATAGCACCGATGTCCTGTGGGTTTCTACCCATTACTATCGGTTTAATAAATTCAATCAATCCCGGCGCCAAATGATCAGCACCAACACGAGATGACCCTAAAAAAGCATTACCACTTATTCCCTCATCTGTTTCTACTGTGACTACTCCAAGCTGTCTTGTGTTTCCAAACGAGGTTCCTACCCCAGTCTTCCAAGACTCTGTGGTCCAGTTAAACATCTCAACTTTGACATTCGTTATTTTCATAATGCGCCCTTTCGGTATAGCTTCTATATAGATAATTCGACTAGGATAATATCAGCACGGTAGATAATCGTACAGAGAACAAGATCTTTACAAAACATAATTTTGCGGAGGCTATCATGGGCGCAAAACTAGTTCCTTTGCAGAACATAAAACATTTCACTAATAAAGAAATGGAATCGAAATCCGCAAATTTTTATAAAACCATGAAACAACGGCGAACTGTTAGGGATTTTGCGAATAACGACATATCAAGGTCGATCATAGAAAATTGCATTTTAACTGCAGGAACTGCTCCTAGTGGTGCAAATATGCAGCCGTGGCATTTCGCTGTTTCCCGTTACGGTGAAGCTCGAAAAATCATTCGTAGAGCGGCTGAAAAAGAAGAACGCGAATTTTATAGTTCAAAGGCGTCACCTGAGTGGTTAAAAGCTCTTGAACCACTAGGCACAGACGCAAATAAAGAATTTCTAGAAACTGCCCCATATTTAATCGGAATCTTCGTTAAAAATTACGGGATGCTGCCAGATGGCACTCGTGTGAAACACTATTACGCCACAGAATCGGTGGGAATAGCTACAGGAATTCTTATTACTGCTCTTCACAACGCTGGTCTGGCAACGCTCACCCATACTCCAAGCCCAATGGGTTTTTTAAACAAAATATTCAAACGTCCAAAAAATGAACGTCCATTCTTACTTCTCGTCGCAGGTTACCCAGAAAAAGAAGCTCAAGTACCAGATATTCAAAAATTTTCTCTAAATGAAATATCTTCCTATATTGAATGAAAGTGATTAGCTACAGACTGATGGAACGGCTTTCCAAAATTCGGTAGCGTTTTCAAAGGCTTTGGCAAGTTGCAAAACGCCGAAATCATCTCTGTACCTACCTACAATTTGAACTCCTACAGGAAGGCCTTCTGGGGTGAACCCACAGGGTACTGAAATTGCGGGATGGCCCGTAGCCGTTATGTAATAGCAGGATTTCATCCAAGCAATGAAATTTTCCATTTCAACCCCATTTATTTCTGAAACCCACCTTTGTTTAACGTCAAAAGGGGGCCTTTGGCTAACCGGGCAAATAAGAAATTCATATTCATCCATGAACTGGTGCATGCGTTGGAATAATTCCATCCTTTTAGCTTCTGCCCATCCCACATCTGGTCCTGATAATTTGACACCTTGCTCGATATCCCAAACCATCGTGTCTTTCAATTGGTCCCGATGATTCCTCAGATTATCTCCCTGATTTATCTCTCTTCCCCATCCTCTCCAAATCAAGAATTGTTCATCTACATCTGAAAAGTCTGGTTCTGTTTCATTAATCAAACATCCAATATCTTGGAAAACAGATCTCTGAGATTCAATGACGGCTGTGGTTCGCGGATCAATTGGTAATCCACCTAAATCTTTACTCCAGGCAATTTTTACATTTTTGAAATCTCTTTCCAAAGATTCCAAAAAGATGCCCCCGCCTTCACTTATGGATATGGGCACCCTAGAATCAGGTCCAGCTATGGCGGCAAGAAAAAGTGCACAATCAGAGACTGTTCTAGCCATAGGTCCCTGTACAGAAGTCGGACTCCAACCAACCTTAGATGGATAGGTGGGCACTCTCCCTGGAGAATTCCTAAATCCAACAACATTGCAAAAGTTTGCTGGATTGCGCAGCGACCCCCCGGTATCACTCCCGTCAGCTATAGGAAGCATTCTAGTAGCTAGAGCGACTGCAGCGCCACCACTGCTACCTCCACAGGTGGTACTTGTGTCATACGGATTCAAGGTTTCTCCAAAAACCTCATTATAAGTTTGAGAGCCAGCCCCAAATTCTGGAGTATTTGTTTTCCCTATAGTAATTGCTCCAGCACCTTGCATTCTCTCCACTATCAGCGCACTGTAATCTGGAACATAATCTGAATACAAAGGCGATCCATAAGTAGTCAAAATCCCCTTTGTGGGTACAAGATCTTTATGAGCAGTTGGTAGCCCATGTAGTATCCCTAAATCGTCTCCTCTCGCAATTGCTTCATCTGCAAGTTTGGCACCTTCAATCCCAAGTTCCGGATGTAAAGTAACAATTGCATTAACTTTAGGATTCACTAAATCTATTTGAGCAAGATGAGCATCCATTACCTCAGAGGCGGAAAGATTTTTACTTTTAATTGAATCAACCATTTCCGTAGCAGTCATGTTGACTATATCTTTTTTGGACATTTCTCTACCTTCCTTTGCTATGAAATAACTCCAACTGTTTTTTCATATTCCTCTTCTGACTTTTGCCAGTCAGGAATTATTAGTTTTGCTGGATTTTCAAGAAGAATTATGCTGACAGCCCCTGCAAAGCTCGCCAGTATACTAATAGCGAAAGCTGCGTTGTAAGACCCAAATATGTCAAAAACTGGACCTCCAATCCATCCACCAAATGCCATACCAATGCCAGCCCCCAGCATCTGAAATCCGTGTGCTCCACCCATAGGAGCATGTCCAAAATACTTTCTATTAAGAATGGGAAACCCTCCTGTTTCACCACCATATCCAATTCCAAAACTGATAGCAAACACAATAAATACACTGTCCATTGAGGAGAATATTAAAAGCAGAACTGGTGCTCCTTGCAATATATAGAACACCGNCATAACTGTCCTAACGCCCAACCGTTCACACAAGATTGGGGTCGTTAACCTCGTGGCGATNCTAACCGCTGAAAAAANGGTTAAAATCAGAGAAGCATCAATTGCNCTCAAACCCTTACTTGTGGCCATTGGTATTATCCATATCAAAATAACTGCGTGGCCGACGCAACCGAGAAAGTGTATAGAACTCATATTCCAATAAGCAGCTGTTTTCCTCATGTGGCCTTTAAATTCCTCAAGAAGAGCAGCAGGAGGTAATTTGTCACTCAAAGGTGGATCACCCTCAACGGTACCGTACGGATNGTCATTAACGTCGGCAGGTCTATTTTTAAAAACAGCAACCAAAGCCAACATAATCACCGTCGAGACAAGGCCGATGTAGACAAAAGCTTCAGCCCAACCGAAATGCTCTATCATAAATGCGACCAAAGGAGTGGCCAAGGCTGGACCTATTCCCCAGGAAGCCATTATTAGACCCATGGCTAAACCTAAATGTCTTCTAAACCAAATCATTGCTGCTGGTATAAGAGGAACAAGAAAAATGGCCTGGGCAATACCAAGTATAACTCCGTATGTGAACCAGAAATGCCACAAATTCTGGACAAAAGCTGTTGTTAGCATACCTATTAAGAAAATAAAGGTTCCAATAAGCATCGCTTTTTTCGCCCCAAACCTGTCTCCCAAATTACCAGCCAGTGGAGATATAACAGCGGAAACTATGCTGCAAATCGCGTAGGCGAAACCAATACCNCCTTGGCTCCACCCAAATTGCATTTGTAAAGGATCAATAAATACTCCAAAAGCCATCCTGATGGAGGTNCCNACTATCTGCATACCNGCAATAATCACCACTATTACCCAGGCATAATGCCAATAGAATGTGGTGGCATTGGAAGGTTCAATCTTTTCGTCAATCATTAATGCTAAAACTCTCCAAATTTAATGAAGTGGGCACATCCATAGGGCAGCCGATTCCCAAGCATAAACTTCTTTTTGTCCGTATTCGAATCGTGTTTCTTCACGGCTCTCTATCCTGCTGGTGGCAGACATTGCAGCAACATAGACGACGATCAATACAGCAGTAAGTGCGACTATTACAAACTGTAGGGGCATGCCCAAAACAAAGGTGTTCCTCATCAATTGATCACCACAAATAAAAAAGCATTGAACTTTGTTTCATGAAATTNATTAACAGATTATATTCCTCAAACATCCACAATGGCTAGGTTTTTAAAAAGCGTTTACAAGTGCTCCATTTCAAACAGGTGAATTGTATGTATTCTTTCTGATAACCTACCGCAACCAAAGTAAACGAAATTTGACGGAGGACAACATGGTCAGACCTAACTTAATCAGACAAAAATTAGAGTCGGGTGAGCCCACTCTCAGTACCCATATACANAGTGTTTGGCCAGCAGAAATAGAGGCNATTGGCCACGCAGGTATCTACGACTATGTTGAATTTGTAGCAGAATATGGACCATCAGATCTTCACGACCTAGATAACATGTGTAGAACGTCGGAACTATACAACCTAGGCAGCATGATTAAGATTGACCAAAGTCTAATGCCATTTCTCGCTCAACGTGGAATTGGTTCAGGATATGAAAGTGTCTTATTCACAGATGTTCGTAATATTGAAGAAGTCAGAGAATGCATCAAATCCGCTAGGCCTGACCACCCTGATCACGGAGGGCTTTATGGTGTCGCTACCAGGAGAAACTCATATATGGGATATGGAGGCACTCAAGAATATGTCGACATGCTTGGTGACATAGTTCTAGCTTTCATGATTGAGAAAAAGGGTGCTGTTGATAATCTGGAGGAAATTCTGTCTGAGCCCGGTGTGGAAATGATTCAATGGGGCGGTGCGGATTTTTCAATGAATATTGGAAAACCGCGACAAATGAACGATCCAGAAGTTGTAGCTGCAAAAAAGAAAACTTTTGAACTAGGCATTAAAATGGGAGTTGCTCCNAGAGCTGAAATCCAATCTGCTGACGAAATGAAAGAATATTTGGATATGGGGGTGAGGCATTTTTCTCTAGGGACTGACATATCGATTCTATATTCCTTTTGGAAAAACGAGGGTGAGAAAGTGCTAAGAGCTATGCAAGGGGAATAAAAATTGCGCTAACAACAAGAATTTGTTTGAACTAACAACAACCCACTGAATATGAGAACGAGGAGTAACTAAATGTACACGACAGATCAATATGAAGGAATGATCGCGGAAACAATCACGATAAATGGCACAAACGGTGACGCAATTAACACATATTTCGCTAGACCTATGGGTCCAGGACCCTTTCCTGCGGTGGTCCTTGCCCATCATTTACCAGGGTGGGATGAGCTATATCGCGAATTCACCCGCCGACTTGCACATCATGGCTATCTTGCTATTTCTCCGGACCTATATTGCCGGGAGGCGCATGGCACACCTGAAGATGTTGCTGCAGCAGTAAGAGCAGATGGTGGTGTTTCGGATGACCAAGTAATGGGAGACCTAGAGGCAGCAGCAAAATATGTTCGATCATTACCAAGTTCTAATGGCAAAGTTGCTGCTTTTGGAACCTGCTCTGGGGGGAGGCATGTCTTCTTAGCAGGTTGTCGTTTAGATTGTTTTGACGCAATAGTGGAGTGCTGGGGAGGCAACGTGATCATGTCTGATGAACAACTTACGGATAAGCAACCCATCTCACCAAACTCGTACACTCAAGACCTAAACGTTCCATTACTGGGTTTGTTTGGAGACCTTGACCAAAGCCCAACCCCGGAACAAGTTAATCAACACGAAAAGGAATTAACGGCGGCAGGAAAAAACATCGAATTCCATAGGTATCCCGAGGCAGGCCACGGCTTCTTTTACTTTGATCGTCCAATNTATCATCAAAGTTCAGCGGTTGACGGATGGGACAAAATGTTTACGTTCTTGAAAAAACAAATAGGTTAAAAAGCAGGAAAACAGATATGTGCACAATGATTTGCGAAAGAGCTGAGATGGAAGGAAGTGCAAAAGGTAGGGAAGGATGGTTTCCTTTAGAAATGGCAAACGTGTCTTATGACCACCCCTTCAATGCGCCATGGGAATACGGCGTCAACATAGATTTTGTCAACCAATCTCAGGGAGTCGGATCAAGAGTTGCCGTGGAATTAAGTCCAGAGTCAGCTAAGAGGCTAGCTGACACCATAATAGAAGCACTTAAGAGAGGGGAAGCCGATCCCCAAATCAAAGTTTCAGTTCTTTAGCAAATTAGTTCCTATTTGGATGTAGGGCGCGTCAGTATGTATAAAGTTCCAATGATGGCTAGGGAAATTACAATCACTTTGAATAACCAGCCATAAGGCGTTATTGGGGATATTGAAATTAACGAAAAAACCCATATACAACTGACCGAAATAATCTTGGCTCTTTTGGGCATTGACCCNGTTTCCATGAACTGTTTTATCTGACTCCCAAATAGCCGGTGCTCTGTGACCCAGCGATACATTTTCTCATTAGATCTCATAAAACATACCGCGGAAAGAATAAGGAATACCGTGCCAGGTAAACCTGGCAAGAAATAGCCTGCTATCCCAATACCGAGAAACAGAAACCCGAGAACATAGAGCACTATTTTCTTCAACTTTGCAAACAGAACTTCATAACCCCCACTGTTATAAAACCGTCAAAGAGTATCATTTCTTCCAAGCATATGTAACGAAAATTCGCTGATCTTATATACTGTTAGTGATAAAAATCACATGTGAGGCATTTATTGGATAATTCTATGAAAACTGGTTTCCTTTTGATGAACATAGGAACACCTTCAGAACCAACCATAAAGGGAATTAGGTCGTATTTGACCGAATTTCTATCCGATCCCGATGTGATTGATACCAATCCAATATTACGCTGGATAATTGTTAATTTATTTGTTTCCCCTTTTAGACCAAAACGTGTACTTCCTCAGTATCAAAGCATATGGACGGATGAAGGATCACCTCTCCTCGTATATTCGAATAAATTCAAAGAAGCACTTGTTCAACATGATAATCAACTAAATGTTGAAATAGGTATGAGATACGGAGAGCCATCCATAGAAAAAGGAATCATACAATTGTTAGCGTCCGGGGTTAATGAAGTTGTGCTTTGCCCAATGTTTCCACAATACGCACAAGCAACAACGGGTTCCTGTATTTCCAAAGCAATAGAAATACTTGAAGAAAAGAAAGTCTCTTATAAAACCATCACTGAATTTTTTAGAGAGCAATTTTATATCGATTGTCTAGTTGAAACCATCCAAGACAGCCCCGCTTATTTGGATTCAGATATGCTCTTATTTAGTTTTCATGGGCTGCCCGAACGCCAAATCAAAAAATTAGACGCTTCTGGTTCTTATTGTTTGAAGAATCAAGACTGTTGCAACTCTGAATCTTCCTTTAATCAATTTTGTTACCGATTTCACTGTGTGAGTACTGTGAACAGCATTATGGAAAAATTAAATACCAAGAAACCTTTCAAAATATGTTTTCAAAGTCGTTTTGGTATGGATAAATGGATACAACCAGACATACTCGATGTCCTGCAGCAATCGGTGAATGAGAGTTTAAATAATATCGGGGTGATTTGCCCATCATTTGTAGCAGACTGTTTGGAAACACTGGAGGAGATTTCTATTAGGGACCAGGAGTATTTCACTGAAATAGGCGGCGGACAATTATCATTGGTACCTTCCCTAAATATATCCCCAAAATGGGTCTCAGGATTCGCAAAATTTCTGGCATCACAAACATACTCAAACAAAGGCCAATCAACTTAACAAAATATCTGTAAGGTCAATTTCCCTCCATTCAAATAATTAAGTCTGCGAAATTTGATTATTTCCCAGTTTGCAGAGGAGAAAATATATGAGATTACAAGGCAAAGTAGCCATCATAACTGGAGGAGCCTCGGGTATGGGTAGGGCCACAGCTGAACTTTTCGCCTCGGAAGGCTGTAATGTGGTGATAGCAGGTCGCAGGAAAGGCGTCGGTTCTAAGGTTGCTGAAGAAATTCAATCTACCGGGGGGCACTGTATATTTGTTAATGCTGATGTCTCCTTATCAAACGATGTTGAAAATTTGGTAAACGTTACGTTAGATAAATTCAAGAAAATAGACATCCTTTTCAACAATGCAGGAATTAATAACCCCTCTCAAGAAAATGCCCACGAAGAGGATGAGCATTTGTTTGAATCAGTTTTAAATACCAACCTAAAAGGGGCATTTTTATGTACTAAATACGCCGTGAAGAATATGATGGAAAACCGGTCTGGCACGATAATAAATAATTCTTCCGTGTTAGATTCCAAAGCAACCCATAGCTCTTCTACTTCTTACCATTTGTCTAAAGGTGGAATGGCGATGCTAACTAAAAAATCTTCTATCTCATATGCCCAGTACAACATCAGGGTGAATTCGATTCAGCCCGGGGCAATTGCTACCGAAATGTCGGGAATTAAATGGGAAAATCTAGATGACAGAGACATAAATGATAAGCGAAGCAAAATGCAGCCCATCGGCCGTATGGGACACCCAACCGATGTCGCTTATGCAGCACTATTTTTCGCGTCTGACGAGTCAACATTTGTTACAGGGGCAACTCTCGTAGTTGACGGAGGAACAAGCGCGGCATTCGCCTGGAGCCCTTAACCCATGGACTGGCCTATAATAACTTCTCACAAAAAGATCTAATGTAATTAAAATATATTAAAAAAATGTTTTTGTAATACTTAAGAAACATCAAGGTACTAAACTCTCGAAAATTAAATATACAAATCATTAATCCGAGGTGAAAACCATGGCATTTAAAGCAGAATATATTTGGATCGACGGGACAAAGCCATCCCCTTCACTTAGATCTAAAACAAGGATACTGCCGGATGGGGCAGATTTCCCGATTTGGGGATTTGATGGTTCGAGTACTAACCAAGCACCGGGAGAAAACTCGGACTGCGTGTTACGCCCTGTTTTTTCCTGCCCTGATCCAATATCAGGTGGAAACAACAAATTGGTCATGTGCGAAGTCTTATTGCCTAATATGACTCCACATCCCACAAACAACAGGGCTGCCTGCGCCGAAGTAGCAGCAAAATTCGAAGATCAAGAATCATGGTTTGGTATTGAACAGGAATACACACTATTCGAAGCAGATGGAAAGCAGCCGATTGGATTCCCTGATGGCGGATTCCCTGAAGCGCAAGGCCCATATTATTGCAGCGTTGGTGCAAACCATAATTTCGGAAGAGATATATCTGAAGCCCATGCAACAGCTTGTATTGATGCCGGTTTAGGTATCGCAGGAACGAATGCAGAAGTTATGCCCGGCCAATGGGAATTCCAAATTGGCCCGCTAGGTCCTTTGGATGTTTCTGATCAATTGTGGCTTGCTAGATGGCTACTACATAGAGTGGCTGAAGACTACGACGTTGTTGTATCTATTGATCCAAAACCTGTATCAGGTGACTGGAACGGAGCAGGATGCCACACAAATTTTTCTACAAAAGCAATGAGGGAATCTTATCAACCAATCATCGATGCCTGCGAAGCTCTTGGGAAAAATATAAATGAGCATATCGAAAACTATGGCGTAGGAAACGACAAAAGATTGACCGGCCTCCATGAAACTCAACGAATCGATCAATTTAGTTATGGTGTGTCTGACAGAGGTGCTTCAATAAGAATTCCCTGGCAGGTTGAAGTTGATCAGAAAGGATACCTCGAAGACCGCAGGCCGGCCTCAAACATGGACCCTTACCTCGTGACAAAATTACTTGTCCAGACAACCTGTGGATAAAAAAGTCCAAAAATAGTGATACGAACAACCAAAGAGGGTTCTTCTGAAGCTACCACGATTATCAAAAATTAAATGAACATCAGAGCCTATGCCTAACAACAGTTGGCCAAGCAATCTACTAATTGTTGTTGGGCATACGTTTGGCTAATTTCATGAAACAAATCACAACCTGATGGATCAAATGTGGGCTATAATGTGTCCTCGTGGAACCATACAAAAGTCATAAGAGATCTCTCCAATTCCAAAGTATTAATGGTTTTTTTATCCATTGAGTAATACCGAGGACACACAGAGCATAAAACCCTGGTCAGCTTTCAAGTTTCCCGATTTCAGAATGCTTTGGGTTTCAGGCCTATCCGCCTCAGTTACTATGCAAATACGTCTCCTCGGCTTTGGCGTGTGGCTTTATGAGGAGACGGGTTCAGGAATACAACTCGGGCTGTTGGGTTTGGTCCAATTGGCTGTTCAGATGCCTGCAACGTTGTTTGGAGGAGCTTTCGCTGACCAATTCGACAGAAAAAAGTTGATTTGCCTCACCCAATGTTTTAGCTTTTTCTTGATAACGCTAGCGACAATTCTATTAGTCACTGATTCTTTAAAACCTTGGCATATATATGCAATGGTTGCTGTGCTTGGAGTAACCAGCACGATGGGAGGGCCAGCACGATCTGCTATTACAGCCAATGTGGTTCCCTCTTCCCATTTAATGCATGCTGTCACCTCTAACACAGCAACATACCAAATAAGTTCTATTCTCACACCATTATTGTTTTCCTTAGCATATAAGCTAATCGGACTGCAGGCAGTTTTTTTGATTGGTGTATTTTTCTCAGTTCCTGCATCTTTGATACCTCTCTTTATAAATCCAAAATATGGCACTGATGGCTCCGAAAAACCATCAGAAGGCTCAATGATCTCAAGACTTTGGGAAGGGTTTACCTTTGTTAGAAATCATCCTATTCTTCCCGGGCTCTACATTATGGATATTGGGGTCACCGTGGTCAGTTTTTACAGAGAGATTATGCCTCTAATAGTAGATAAACTTTTCAAGCAAGGTGCATGGGCAATCGGACCACTTTCCGCTGCCAATTCATTAGGTGGAGTTGGTGGTAGCTTTTTGGTTCTCTTTCTAGCCCAATACAGAGCCAAAGGAATGTTGGTTTTATACGCCACAGGCATATATTCGNTTCTGCTATTTGGTTTTGGCTCTATTCAATTTCTCAATGTGCACCCTTTGTTCCTATTACTAATAGGCGGAGGAATTATATCTGGATTAGGTGCAACTGACGCAATTGGGATGACCACCAGACAAACTACTGTGCAATTAACAACGCCAGACCATATGAGGGGCAGAGCCGTCAGTTTTCATTCTTTCTGTGCAATGGCAGCAAACAATATCGGTACTTTTGAAGTTGGTTTCATGTCGGAGAGAATAGGAGCCGGCAATACTATGTTGCTAGGAGGGGCGGTGTCAGTCTGTGTCGTGCTTCTCGTATGGCGTCTGATATCTGGATTGAGAAATTACCGATACCCTTAAATGATTGCTAATTTAGGCTCTGATTGGATTGAAACTCTTGTAGATACAATGCTCTCTTGCTCTGCTATCGGCAACCGGCTAAATCGTGAAGCTGCATCTAAAACTTTTTGAAGTAGGGAAAATTCACCGCAGCTAGGCGCTGTATCTATTTCTTGGGATAACAACCACCACAATGACTCATCTATATCTTTCTGGTCTCGGTAAGGATCATACCAAGTACCACAATCTTTCCTACCATCTCCCCACCCCCCTCTTGCGATCATCTTTATAGTCTGAATGCCCACATCATTTTCATTACAAAAATTTATGAGTAAATCCGAATCCTTTCTATATTGAAAATCTCTGTACATAGAAGCATTTACAGGGAACATCACCGTATCAAAGTCAAATCTACGAAGAGCTTCTAAATGAGTAGAAGGTGAAGAAGGACCATGTCCTGTGATTCCTAACCATTTGGTCAAACCTTGTTCTTTCATCTCAACCAAAGCTTCGAGAGCACCACCTTTTGAGGTGACCAAATCCAAGGTTTCAATATCGATTACAGAGTGCAATTGAAACAAGTCGAATGAGTCCACATTCATACGATGCATTATATCCTCAACATTGCGCCACGCATCATCTTTAGTTCTCATAGGGGTTTTACAACCTAAAAACATTTTCTCCCGTAATTCTGGCATCCAAGGTGCTACTCGTTCCATGGATTCAGCGTATCCTGGGGCTATGTCAATGTGATTTATCCCATATTCCAAACACATCTGTATGGCTATATCAGCCTGTTCTTGGTTAAGTTTACCTATCGAATATGCTCCGAAAGTGACTACCGTACTGTTATGCTCAGTTCTTCCAAGTCGACGTTTTTCCACAAGACACCTTCTTTTTTGTAATAATATTCCATATACCCTCAGTGCAGTATAACCAGAAAATTTAAAATGAATATTACAATTTCAGCCACCGAATTAGGAAACTACGCAACGCGATATTCTTGTTTACGGTGTGCATGGGTGAGAATGCACATAAAAGATCTTCCCTATCAAGCTTTCCCTGCAATATTCAGCTCAATAGACAGTTTCACCAAAAATGTAATTGCCACGCACTTTGAAAAATACTCTTCATTACCAGAATGGTTAGGCGACATCGGAAATGTAACCGAGAATATAAAACCGCCAAATTGGAGAAAATTTCATAGAACTGATGAAGCCACGGGGATCACGGTGAGAGGAGAGGCAGACGCTATATTTCGACTGGCGGATGGGTCATATGTAATCGCAGACTACAAAACCTCCAGATACAATCCAGATAGAAAATCCACCCTTTTGTCATATCAAATGCAGCTAAACGCCTATGCATGGATATCAGAATCCTATGGGTACAAGCCCATTAATCACCTTTATCTGATATTTATGGAACCTGAAAGTCAGAAAGAATATGCTTCATCAAATTTTTCAGTTTCTCAAACTGGAATTGCCCTTGGTTTCAAATCCAATATAATTGAAGTAGAAAGAAGACCAGAAAAACTAATACCTACGGCGCTTTCAAAAGTCCACTCTGTTTCAAAAATGAAAACCCCGCCTGACTCTAGGAACAGATGCCGTGACTGTTTGAAACTGGACAAAATGATTGTAAAAATGACCTATGGAATTTCAAATGACAAAAATTGATAAACAACAATTCGTTTGGTTAGGGGTATATGGTCACCCAGATGACGAAACTTCTGCGAGTGCCGGAACTATGGTTAAACTCGCAAACAAAGACCACCAAGTCTACGTGATCACCGCCACGGGTGGTGAATTAGGTACCTTGGGTACAAATGGGACAAAAATCAGAAGAGAAGACCTTGCAAGAGTTAGAGAGTCAGAACTAAAAGCAAATATGGAATATTTTGGGGTAAATCCCCCATTCATGCTGCGTTACGTTGACCAAGAACTCGATAAGGAAGATCCTGAAATCCTAGCACTAAAAGTAC
>PBWI01000011.1 GCA_002728195.1 Chloroflexota bacterium | reverse complement strand
CATCCGCAAAATATTTAGCTATGGGATGCGCTTCTGGGATAACTTGCTCTAAAGATAGAAGAACCCGTTTAAATTCATGGGACACACCACCTGCTTCTTCTCCGAAATTACTAGCGCTGTTAAGGGCCTGGGGCTGAATAAAACATTGTTCGTTGAAGTCTTTAGTTGATCGAATTTCTTGAAAATATGATTCGTGAAACTCTCCATTAACTTTGTGATGTAAATCGACTATGAATTCTGCGACAGGACTGTTTTCGTCATTCATTTCAGCCATGAAAATTAGTGTTCCATAACAATCATCGAAATCAATCGAACTAATTTTGTTATATACAAGATCCTCTGCTCCAGGCATTCCTTGAAAGTAACCGTACGGTACGGCTGTCAAAGTAGAAGAATTATTGGGATCGACTGTAGGAAGAGCAAAGTGAATCCGGGGTGAATCATATCCACTATCAAAATTGAAACTGTTGACTGAATATGCCATAAGATCGTGAGACCAATCTATACTAGAAATCGCGTGCATATCTGGAGGAGTTGTCCGATCGGTATCAAAAAAACCAATTTCATTTAGATCAGCTAATCTTACGAGTTTCACTTCCCCATTTTCTGCCCATGAAATGTACTCACTGTCGGGAGACCATATTGGCCATACTTCTCTACCAATAAATTCAATATCGCCTACCACAGTGGGGTGTCCGTATAAATTTTGACTTGACGGGCTAAGATGCAACTCAGGACTATCTTTCTCCACAGGCAGGGACAGAACAGGGGCAGGTTGCGTTATCCCGATTGTAATTTCCCCCCAACCAGTTGTAAGCCAGCCATCGTTCGAAGAGTTGGGTAATACGAGCTCATAGTTAAATATATCTGTGTCGTAATTCGATCCACCATGTGTGTACACTAAATGATATCCACAACATTCAGGGTCAACATATTCTCTGTATAAATAGCTTCCGTTCAGTGGGTGCTTTGCGTTCATATCGTTGTTAAAAGAGTTATTTGTGCCTTCTACTAAATCAATTGGAATAACTAGTTCTGAATCGGGGTGTAAATCTTTCGGAGAAAGTCCGGATAGAGGGCCTGTAACTGGAATTTCTATCGTTTCTCCTTTTTCAATAACGACGGTGAAATCACCAGGAGTTGGAGACTTGGGTTCAATTTCAGGGCATGTACTACAAGGTGTAGGGGTGTTAGTTGGTTGAATCGCGATGGTCGAATTTGCCAAAGTGGTATTGTTTGCAATCTCCAGGCATTTCAATTCATTGGTGATGGAATCTAAAATCATCGAAGTTTTTGAACAATCCTGCCAAGAAGGCAAGCCGGGCCTAACGACTCCCATCGGCCTTTTCTCATATCCTGACAGGCTGATTGAAATCTTATATTGGAGTTTTTCATTTCCAAGATAACTAGAAAGCTCACTCTGAGCATTCAATGTGTCAAAAGACAATGAAATTCTGTGAAGGTAAAAGGTTTCCTTATCGATCCAGAAACTGATAGAAAAATTTGTTGTAGTTTCCAGGGAGAGAGATAGGTTTTTAAAAACAGCCAACGATTTGATTGAATCGTCTATGGTACCTGTTGTGGATTCCAGATAGTAATAGGTCTTATGGTCCACAGGATCTGATTCTTCCGCTAGGGGTAGTTGAAGGAGTCCTTGGCCTGATTCATCAACAAACCATTCATATACATTGTAACCTTTATAAGTCTGGGTCAAGACCCATGGATTTGCGAAATCTGTATGGTAATAATCCGAGGATATCAAGCGTGTTTGCACAGATTTACGGATGTTATCGTACTCATAACGCATTGATTCCGATAACTGGGTCTTACTGTATCTCTCGCCGGAAAGAAAATAAGTAATCTGGTCAAATGGAATGGTTTCACTAGGTTCACCAGTTATGGATATTTCCCCCAAATAAGAAAAGGAGTCAACTGAATCCATTTTTGAAGTGGTTTTCTCCAATACCCAATTCAAGGGAATAGGCGTAGGGGTAGGAACTGGAGTCGGAAGTGATTCGAAAACAGCCAATGGACTCTTATCCTGAGTGATAGTAGAGCCGTCTATTGTGGATCTAGCATCGATGGGTGTTGGAGTAGGCAATCTTGACGTTTCAGCAGGAGTTGGGTCGGTACAAGCTACAAAAACCAAGAAGGTTATTATGCTGAGAAAGTAAGGGTTTATTTTGTAAGCCTTGAGCATAACTTTTCACCGTACATCAGGATATAATCTCGTTCTCGATTAAAGATAGATATTTTGGTTTTGAATAACCAAGATACTTAAGGAGGATAGTATAAGAATCTTCTCCAAGGTTCTTCATTGGAAACCATTCCTCCCTTTTTCTTTGGTTCCCAGGAATTGCCTGACCATCATATTTTTCCTCTTTTTCATCCTTCGGGGTAAGGTATGAAAAATAATCACGGGCATTTAAATGAACGTCATATAAGACTTCTAAGTTATTTGAGACTTTACCCGAAGGTATCCCTTCTTGTTGAAGCAATTCCATTAGCTGTGTTGCATCTTTATTCAGGGACCATTCCTCGATGATTTCATTGATGGTATTTTCATTATTCTTCCGAGAGCTCACATTTGCATAGCAAGCGGGGTTTAAACGAGGATCGTTAACAAGGTGCTTAAAGCGACTCCATTGAGAATCATTTGTGATGGAAATAGCTATCCATTGATCGTTCCCCTTACATCTGAACGCACCGTGGGGGCTATAATGAGAATGTCTGTTCCCTTGCGGTTTCTGAATATAACCATTCCTGGAATTTGCCACAAAGAATTCTCCCAAAGTGCCGAGGGGACTATCAGCCAAGGCCAAATCAATGAAATTACCCTTCCCTGTTAAAGCCCTTCTTCGAGCAAATGCAAGTATTGTATTGACGAGATTGAGACCAGAGACAGGGTCGGCATATGACAATCCTGTCTGTAATGGCCTTTGTGGATCATAACCGATCATCGAATTTATACCAGCCATAGCCTCAGCTGTAGACCCGAAGGCAGGATACTCTGAGTAAGGTCCATCAAGACCAAACCCAGGCATTGAGCACATCAATAAATTAGGATTTACGTCAAGCAACCTATCGTAAGTTAGATCTAGATTCCGCATCACCCGCGGCCTAAAGTTCTCTATAACAACATCGGCAATTGAAACCAAGTCCAGAAAAACATCTCGACCCTCAGGTTTGTCTAAACGCAAAGCAATGTTAAGTTTATTTCTGTTTAATTTGTCGTTAACTTTTCCCACCCTGCTTAACGGAATCCTAGGGTCGCTCACCTTTATAATTTCGGCGCCAAAATCAGCCAATGCTCGAGTCCCAAGAGGCCCAGCCCAAACTCGTGTGAGATCGATTACTCTCAGGTTACGCAGAGCACCCGTGGGAACAGTGTCTGTCACTGTGCCTAGAGATTCATTAGACATATTCTTTTGTGTGCTCCCCAATTAGTGGTGCCCTGGAAATATGCATCTTTTTCCCGTCAGCAATAAAGGTAGGGGACGGGTACAAAGCTTCTCCTGCTTCAGGATGAAAAACTGTCTGGAAAGCTTTCCTCGCAGCGTACTGTTGGTCATCAAGCACTTCGTTAATGTTTTTCACCGGTGATACCGGCAACATCCAAATAGAGGAAGCTTCTTCAAAAACTTCTGCTCTTGTTTTAGAGGCCATCCAAGATTCCATTACTTTATCCACAATTGGACCAGATTCGGGATTCTCAAAAACATTACTAAAATTCTCATCTTCAAATAAGTCTAACCTTCCCAACATCAGGCAAAGCTGTTCCCAAATAGCAGGACTGCCGCCACCAAAGGTTATGTATCCATCCTTTGCTGCTACTGTGCATACACCAGGTGGGAACCCATTGGAGGAAAGGGGTGATTGACGATGTCCGCTCCTTTGCCGAATCCCACCATCCATATCTAGAGGGGCTTGGTGAACATTCGCCAACGTCTCTAACATCGTCAATTCTAAAAACCCACCCACATTATCAAAGAAATCTCTATCCCACAGGGCTATCTGCACTGCATTACTCGCATTTATGCCAGTAAGATAGTCTGGCTGATGCCCAGGGAGCATCAATGGCTCTTCCCCTGGATTTCCGATTAGGTTTAATACTCCGCCGAGTGCTAATTGGATAATGGGTGTCGACTTATATTCACTGTAGGGTCCTGATAACCCAAAGGGAGTAATGGAAATCTCAACCAACCGAGGGTTAGCTGCCCTAAAAGTTTCTTGGTCTATTCGTAAGGATTTCCTATCTGAAATATCCCAGTCTTCGATAAGGACATCTGAAGAAATGGTTAGATCAATTAGCTTTTGTAATCCTTCGGCTGTTCTCCAATCTAAGACAACGCTCTTTTTACCAGTATTGTTATATAAGTAGAGTGCGCTGCTTTCTTTACGGTTTGTTTCAGCCAGAAAAGGTGGGGTATGACGACTCCAATCACCTTCTGGTAACTCAACCTTTACTACTTCGGCTCCCAGTGAGGCTAGTAATTTTCCGGCATAAGGACCCGAAACTCCCTGCGCTGTTTCTAGTACTTTTATCCCTTCTAAAGGTAAATTGTCTTGAAAATACTCCATTAGAACTTATATAGCCTAAGGTCTTACGATCCTCTTAGGTTTTTGAGCCAGCTTTTCTAACATTGGCTGCGCTAGTTTCACAAAAGTACATGCAAGACGGCGTGTTTCTCTTGGGTCTATTAGGTCAACTACATCACCTTTGTGAGCCGCCCTAAACGGGGACCGCAATTTTAAAAGCCTCTCTTCAATCATTAACCTGTGCGCCTCTGGGTCGGGGGCATTTTCAATTTCCCTTCTATAGGCCGCGGCAACCCCGCCTTCGATTGGTATGCCACCCCACTCTCCAGCCGGCCATCCGAATCTCAGGTTCAAACCATTAGGATGCCCAAGACTATGGGCAGCATCAGCAGCAACACCATATGCCTTTCGTACATTGAATTCAATTTTGGGGACTTCTGCTTCTGCGCTGGCTATTAAAGCTCTAACTCCTCTTCTCATCGTGGCTTTCTTTTCAGAGTGGGAGCCGAGCATGAAACCTGGCATATCTAAAAAAATGACAACGGGTAAATTAAAAGCATCACACAGGTCTACGAAGTGTGCATATTTTTCGGCAGCCCAGCCATCCATTGCACCTGCCATAAACATTGGGTCACTCCCAATGACTCCCACACTATATCCGTCTAATCTGGCAAATCCAGTAATGAGAGCACCTGCCCAATGCCTTCTCATCTCGAAAAATTCCCCATTGTCCACAACCAATTTAATGAGTTTTCTGGGGTCATAGGACCTTTTTCGGTTAGGAGGGATAATATTTAACAGCTCTTCAGGTCGTCGATCGGGCGGATCGCCAGTATCAATTCTAGGTGCCACGTCATTAGTTGTATTAGGAAGATAAGAAATGAATTTCTTTATTTGCTCAAAAGCTTCTTCCTCTGAATCGGCGACATTATCCACCTGACCACTTTCATGGACATGCATTTTATAGCCACCAAGTTCTTCTTTGTCGAGGTCTTCTCCAATAGCCCTTTTCACCACAGGTGGGCCTGAGGGAAAGATTTGTGACTGTTCTTTCACCATAACTGTAAAATGAGACATCAAAGCGAAGGCAGCTGGAGCACCGGCCACGGATCCCATAATACCTGCCGCGACTGGAACTTTTTTTAGCAATTCAATACCTCGCCACCATAGTCCTCCATCAGGCAGGCCCATGTGACCTTTTGCTTCGTCAGATTTTGCACTGTGTCCAACACCTTCAACGAGTTGGATATAGGGAATCCCATATTGAGATGCCAAAGGCTGCATGAAATCAGTAGGATGTTTTCTGACATTATGAGGGCTGCCTCCCGAGATCGTAAAATCATCTCCGCCGATCGCTACCGGTCTTCCATCAATTTCACCAAGCCCCATCACATAGGCTCCCGGAGAAAATTCGATTAAATTGCCTTCGTCATCGTATTCAGCAGCGCCTATCATAGGGCCGTATTCCACAAAACTTCCATCGTCTAAGATCTTGTCGACCCTTTCCCTGACAGTGTATCGACCGCCTTTGTGCTGGCGTTCAATTCTCTCTGCACCTCCCATTTCTTTCCCTAGGCCGGTTATGTAATCAATGTCTTCAAGAGCCTTCTCCCAGGGCATACCAGGTTTCCAAGTTTCTCTTTTCGGGTCTATAGGCATTAAATTCTCCAGTTAAACCAATACGTCTTTTAAGTAAAATTATTAGATTTCAATCGTCATAAGAAGGTTCTCTTCACTTACATTTTGATCTTCTTCCACATTGATGGATGTTATCGTGCCATTTACCTCAGAAAATATCTCGTTTTCCATTTTCATCGATTCTATGACTATCAATAGATCTCCCTCTGAAACCGATTGCCCGACCTCGACCGATATTTCGATTATCTGACCAGTCATAGGGGAATTCACATGATGCTCTGCCATATACGTATGTCTCCTGTTTTGTTTAATTTACTGAAATAAAACCGTTTCTTCTTTTGCTAGCCTTTTGCAATCTGCACTAGTGTACCCCAGTAATTCTATTAATATCTCCTCGCTACTTTCACCAACATCTTTGGTGGTCTGCCAATATGATTTGTCGACATGATTTCCAAGTATTGATTGGCCGTCATAGCGTTTGATTCCAAAACGAGGTTCATCCATGTCTACGAAAAAACCACGTTCATTTAAGTGGGGGTCAGATAATAATTGNCTATTATTCAACACTGCACCAGCTGAAATTCCTGCTTTTTGTAACTGGACCATAANCTCATTGGCGTCTTGNANAATAAACCANTCTGAAAGTCGCCGATCGATAAAAGCCTCATCATGTTTTCTTTTAGTGAAGGAGAAATATTTTTCCGATTCTAGATCAGGATCATCNACGATCTTAACCAAAGCTTTCCACGAANTTTCATCAGTCACNGANATTGCTACCCATACGTCATCGCCTTTGACTCTGTAGGCCCCATGGGGGCAATAATCAATAGATTTATTGCCATTTATTACTGGCTGGTATCCATTGGAAGATGTAGCCCCAAAAAATTCTCCCAAATTGCAGGCAGGGCTGGCTGCAAGAGCTATATCTATAAATTGACCAGAACCTGTGATGTTTCTTTGCCTAAGCGCTGTCAAAAGAATGCCAACAGCATTTAGTCCTGAAACGGGATCCCCATAAGCTATTCCTGATGATATTGGTAAGGAATCATCGTATCCNATTAAACCTGGTATACCTGCTAAAGCTTCTGCTGTCGTACCAAAAGCAGGATATTCGGCNTAAGGCCCTTCAAGACCAAAACCAGGCATAGAACACATAATAATATGTGGATTGACCTCAAGTAGAGTTTCGTAAGTTAGATCNAGATTTCTCATAACTCTTGGACGGAAGTTTTCTATAACTAAATCTGATATTGAAGTGAGTTCNAGAAATATCTGCCTTCCTTCTGACTTATCAAGTCTTAACCCGATATTCCGCTTGTTTCTATTAAGTTTTGAATTGAGTCCATTTTCTGTAACAAGTGGTACTCTGGGATCTGAAATCTTGATAACATCAGCTCCGTAATCCCCATATATGCGTGTGGCCAACGGACCTGCCCACACTCGCGTTAAATCCAAAATTCTGAGCCCTGATAGACTCCCTGATGTTAAATTATTAATCGTCACTGAGTTCTGACCTCTTCATTATGCTCTCCTAGAAGTGGTGCCCTTCTCAGAATTGGGGACATACTCTGAGATTTAAACGAGAAAGTAGGGAAAGTGGCTGTCCCAGTTATAGGATGTTCTATCTCGGTAAATAGCCCACGATGACGAAATTGAGGATCTTCCAAAACCTCAGATATCCCAAGTACCGGTGCGGTTGGTAAACCCCATGTTTCAGAGGCTTCAATCATTACTTCCTTTCTTGTTCTGTTTCCTACCCATTCCTTTAGTAATGAATCTAGATAGCTTGCATTTTTGCGGCGGTCTGCCCGAGTGGCATATTCAGGATCTTCCAAGAACTCACTTTTCCCGATCATGACACACAGNCTTTCCCACTGGTCCTCCGTAGATATACCGAAACAGATATGACCATCCGTACATTCAATGGTTGTAATGCCATAATTAGAGAAAGCGCTTTCTCTCTGCCAGAGGTTTCCATTTCTATTTCTTACATATCCCTCATACGTTTCCATTTCCATGGTGAATTGATGGAGAGTGGCAAGAGTTTCCATCATAGTGATTTCGACGAATTGTCCTTTGCCAGTTTGATCTCTTTCCCATAGTGCAATTTGTACGGCTCCATTGGCATTCAAGCCTGTTAAATAGTCTGGCTGATGTCCCGGCAGCATCAAAGGTTCCATTTCAGGTAGGCCTGTTAAGTAGAGGTAACCGCCTAGGGCTAACTGAATTATCGGCGTCGAAGTGAATTTAGAATATGGTCCTGAGAGTCCAAAAGGGGTTAAATTAAGTTCTATTAGAGAGGGATTAGNATCTGTGAAAGTATGATTGGATAATTGGAGCAACTCNCTGTCCGATAAATCCCAATCCTCGAGTAATATATCTGCNTTGGCAACTAACTTTTTAAGGGTTGCCATACCATTCAAGCTAGATATATCTAANACAGCACTTTTTTTGCCTGAGTTGTTGTAATGGTAGATCGCACTAGATTCGATATCTTCATTGCGACCCAAAAAAGGTCCAACAGTTCTTGCCCAATCTCCCCCTGGAGGCTCAATCTTGATGACATCTGCTCCGAAAGCTGCGAGTAAACGCCCACAATGTGGACCAGCAACACCTTGTGCTACCTCTATAACTTTCAATCCNTCCAAAGGAAGGGATGTTTTTATTTTAACCAAAACTTATCCTTGATGGATTGAACATTCGTGTCGGTTACTTCGAAAGATCTACAGAACGAGATGTTACATAAATCTTGAAAAGATTGCTCAATTAAGTTTTATAGCGAACTTGTGTTCCCTAAATGTAATAGGTAAATTAACGTCCATGTTTCCTATAAAAAGGGCCTTTATTCAGCGGCGTGAATCACTGGGTTTCTCCTTGGTAGTTTTTGTAGCGGCTTTCCTGAGATTTTATGAAATAAATGAAGGTTACTCTGGATTAGGGATTTATTCTGCAACTTCCCTTAACACTGGTACATCTTTTCAGAACTGGCTGTTCCCTGGCATTTTTGTTGACGGCTCCATTATTGCCGATAAACCACCTATTTTTTTCTGGGTTCAAGGTATTTTTCTAGAAATATTTGGACCTAGCAATTTAGGTCTCCGATTAGGTCCCGTATTGTCCGGTATCACCTGCGTAATTTTACTTTTTTTGATCCTTAAACGAACTCATGGCTTCACGACTGCTTTTTTAGGTGCTTTGTTCCTTGCCATAGCGCCTGTAGATGTCAATTTTTCAAGGGGAGTGTTTTTAGAACCGCTAACAAACACACTTATTTTATTTTCTATTTTGATGTTAGTAATTGGTACTGAAAGAAAAAAANCCCGATACATCTATATGACTGCAATTCTGGTGGGCATTGCTTTTATGACCAAACTTTGGCAAGGATTAATACCTTTGCCTGCCCTAGCTATCTTCTATATTTCGATGCGNTGGGANNCTTGGATTAAATTTTTCCGAACAACTGGTCTCGCANTGATACTTTTCGCCATCGCGGCATTCTCATGGCCAACTTTGGCATGGCTGTTAGAGTCATCTTATGGTGCTGTCATGCATTCAGATAACGTTTGGGACATGATATTTGGGTGGAATTTATTGGATCGGTTTGGCAATCTTCAATACGGATCATCGCATGACCCAGGATGGTTTTGGTTTCTAACTGGTCCAATGCAAGTGTTCTTGGGTATTAGTTTTTTACCTTTAGGAACTCTAGGCGCAAGCATTATTTTATTTGACTCCAAAAAGATTTTTTCTTTCCCAAACCAGCAAGCAAAAATCACCTTCTATACCGGACTGATTTGGTTAATATGGATACTTGTCTCGATGATAGGGTTTGGAGGCGCTAGCGTCAGGTTGTCTAGTTACTGGGCCTCCACACTTCCAGCTATTTGTGCCATTTCTGCGATTGGAATCGTAGGAATCGTGAGGCATCGAGCGTCTTACAGGGAATGGCAAAGAGGTGTCTCCTTTGTAATCCTTATAATTGGGCTGCTTTACATTGCCAGTGCTTTCTCTCACCTCTCCAGTTTGTCCACGCTTTATAGGTATCTGACCTTTATTTGTCTCATAGCCGCATTATCATTCCCATTCCTTTTATTTTTAAAACCAGGTATAGATTCGGTTAATTTTAAAAAAGGTGAAATGGTTCTAAATAGATTCCTATGGTCACTTTTCGCAATCATTTTACTTGCCAATCTATCAGTCACCTCATACAGTCTAATTAACCCAAGGGATGACACTTTAGGAAGAATCGGATTTGATCAAATGCCAGTTAATTTTCCCAACCGTAATAACGATCCGATAGACTCTGAGATAGAGCGGGGACGCCTACGAGGGACTGTCATAACTGCAATAGTTAGAAGTGAACCCCAGGATTTAACAGAAGCGATTAAATATATTTATGAAAGGAGCAGTAATAGCCAGTATTTAATGGCCACAGACTCATATAATACTGCGGCAAAAATCGCCTATCATACGGCAGAAACCTTACCTGAGATACCTCGTCTCCCCATCGTCCCAATATACTCAGAGTATCAAGATACCTGGATAACAACATTGTCTGAACTTAAAACACTTTCAGAACATGGGAATGTGAAATACATTATGGCTGCATCAGAGATGAAGAGTTTGAAATTTGAGTTCTGGACTTGGTTAAATTTACATGCTGACGACGTAACAATCATGACGGGATTACCCTTCAACGGGGAAATGAGGGTGTTCAGAATCCGAGATTAGTTTAACGTATCACATAAGCCTCTTTTGTATTTTAGAAACGGTGTTTGGAAAGATAATAAGGAACCATCACCCTTGTTGATTGCCTCAGTGATTTCATTCCGTTGCAATTTTTGATGAAAATCATGTGATTTAGCTATTTGAAGCTTATATACCAATCGAAAGTATGAATAATTTAATCTTGGAGGGTTTATGTACTTTAAGCAGACTGAAATACATGATGAGTGGAAATCTCAGCGAATCCATGAAGGTTCAGGTTTCATTAAGCGTCGAAACTTGTTTGGTTCAGCCACTAATTTACCTGTCCAAATAGAAGTGTGGGAACTAGATGAAGGAGTGAGCGAGGGGGATCACACTCATGGAGAAGATCGCCCCTTGGAGGAAATCTACTATTTCTTGCAAGGGAGTGGAATAATGAGTATTGATGGTGAAACTATAGAAGTTACCCAAAATGATGCTGTTATGGTGCCTCCTAATGTTGACCATGGTATAACAAATACAGGGGTTGGCCCCTTGAAAATGATTATTGTGTGGGGTATATCATCATAAAGATCATTAATGAGATCTAATTTTTAGATAAAACTTTTATAAATTTAGACAGAAGAAGGGTCAGATATGAAATATGATTTCATAATAGTTGGGGGAGGTTCGGCCGGATCCGTATTAGCAACGAGATTATCTGAAGATCCCACCAAGTCTATTTTACTTTTAGAAGCTGGACCGGATTATAAAACCTTTGAAGAGACCCCTGATATCGTCAAGTTTGGAAATATCCCATGGCATGCCTCCTACGGCCCTGATGCACCAGTTTGGGGATATCAAGCAACAGCGGTTCCTAAAAGAGATAAATTTGGTCTGCCAAGAGGAAAAATCATCGGTGGCTCTAGCTCTGTAAATGGGCAAGTATTCTTTAGGGGAATCCCTGAAGATTATGATGAATGGGAAGATTTGGGAAACAATGGGTGGTCCTATTTGAATATCCTAAAATATTTTCGTAGGTCCGAAAATGATTTAACGTTTGGATCAGATGATTTCCACGGCAACCAAGGGCCTATACCTGTTCGCAGATATTCCAATGATGAACTTATGCCATCTTCGCAAGCATTCATAGACGCATGTATGGCTCAAGGATATGATTTCACTGCAGATCAAAACCACCCAGAATCGACTGGTGTAGGTATGAAACCACTTAATAATGTAGATGGGGTGAGGATGAGTGCCGCTTTGACATATCTGACTTTGTCCAGGCATAGAATGAACCTTACGATCCGGGGAGATGTACTGGTTAGAAGGGTTATATTTGAGGGTGATGAAGCGATAGGAGTTGAAGCCGAGAGTCAAGGCGAGGTATTTGCAATCGAGGCTGGAGAGGTCATTCTGTGCGGTGGTGCGATTAACTCGCCCCAATTATTGATGTTGTCTGGAATTGGCCCAAAAGAACATCTTGATGAATTTGGAATCTCTAGTGTTAAGGACCTTTCTGGCGTAGGTCAAAATCTCAGGGATCACCCTTCAGCTTTTCTTCTTTTTGAATCCTATATGGACCAAGTAGGGGAAGACCCAAAGGCTCAACAAGTTGGAATGAGATTCACTGTACCTGGTTCCACAGTCAGAAATGATATGCAGGTGAGTCCTCTTTTTATGACTAGCGAACATCGACCCGATACAATACCTTTAGATCCTGATAAAAATTATCTAGGCTTTAGTGTTGCATTGCAAAAAGCTCTCAGCAGTGGGGAAATCACATTAAACTCTTCGGATCCAACGAAGCATCCTAATCTATTTTACAACTATTTAGATCATCCGGAAGATCTCCGTCGAATGAGGGAGGCGGTAAAAATATGCATAAGCATCGCAGAGGATCGATACTTTACTGGAATAATTAAAACAAGAATTAATCCTACTGATATAGACATCGAATCTGACGATAATTTAGACAAGTGGTTGTACTCAATAGTTGGAACTCAGCATCATTCCTCTGGTACTTGTAAAATGGGTCCCAGTGAAGATCCATTTTCGGTGGTGAGTGAAAGTGGCTTGGTGCACGGAGTGAAAAATCTNCGTGTTGCAGACGCTTCCATAATGCCAGATGTGGTTCGAGCTAATACGAATGCCACTGTAATCATGATGGCCGAAAAAATTGCAGATGAAATNATTGGTNCCTTCCCATAATTGGGATTTTTTAGAGGAGGTCTTATATGGCAANAAAGGACGATAGAAGGCTATTAGCCCATCTCATGAGGAGAGCGGGGTTCGGAGCGACTTCATCAGAGCTTGATGAACTATCCGATATACCATACGAACAGGTAGTAGACAGTCTTTTAGACCCACCCGACAAATCTTGGATGGGTGAACATTTGATCAGAAGATTTCATCATGAACAATCAGGAATGATGAGTGCTTTTGGCCCTAGCGAATATTGGCTCTACCAAATGGTTACCACAAAGGCTCCANTGATCGAGAAAATGACCTTGTTTTGGCATGGGATTTTCGCAACTGGATATCCCAAGGTAATTCACGGAAAAGTTCTATCCAACCAAATCGCTATGTTTCGAAGACACGGCATGACAAAACTGGATGAATTACTTGTAGAACTTTCAAAAGATCCGGCAATGATTGTCTGGCTAGATAACCAGGAAAACCACAATGGGGCAATCAATGANAATTATGGTAGAGAGTTGCTAGAGCTATTTTCAATGGGTGTCGGCAATTATTCCGAAGATGACATAAAAGAGGCTGCCAGAGCTTTTACGGGATGGACAATTGGTAATACGGAGTACATGGTATTGAGATCAGATCGCGATTCAGATATGCCGTATGGACGGATAGCGTGGCACTTTGAATTCAAAGAAGAAGANCATGATTATGGGGAAAAGACTTTCTTAGGGGAAACAGGTAATTTTGATGGATCCGATATTGTCCAAATCGTGTGTCAACAAGATGCAACCGCCGGGTATATAGCACGCCACTTGTATAATTTTTTCGTGAGAGATGAAGTTCCGATACCCTCATGGAATGACACACCTCCACTCGATGGCAACGCGATAGAAATCCTTAAAAAGGCGTACTTCGAGAATAACCATTCCGTCAAGGAAATGTTGCGAGTCTTATTCAATTCAGATTTTTTCAAGGATGAAGCGAATTGGTATCAAAGAATGAAAAGTCCCGCGGAGCTTGTTGCAGGGGTACTTAGATTATCAGGACAATTAGATCGCCCAAGACGAGACATTATTGATCATACGATGAAGATGACTTTCATGGGTCAACATTTAACTAACCCGCCTAGCGTGGAAGGATGGCATGAAGGCGAGGAATGGATCGAAACGGGGGCACTTGTGGAACGTGTAAACTTTGCGGCCGAGCAATTGGGCAACTTAGAAATGCCTGGAGTCATATCTATGATTGACAAAGTTTTGCTCGAAGCTAAGGAAGGAAATGACATCCCGGAATTATGTCTTAAACAAATGGGAAATCTTGACGTTAAAGAGTCCATTATGTCGATCTTGCAGGATACTGTGGAGAAAAGCGGGACTGTTGGACGGGAGACTGTCGAAGATNTCTTTAGGGTAATAGCCGCATCTCCGGAGTACCAAAGGTGTTAGGTATTATTTAATTTTGGGAGAAAGACTATGGTTGTAAAAGAAAGTCAGGAACCATTGGTATACGAAAGAACCCTTGGNATGTCGGTGATGGAAGGGAANGGNTTTTATTACCCCAATGATGCGGTTGTCGCTTCCAACGGAAAGATATATGTGCTGAACCGTTCCCTTGAAGCGAGAGGCAGCGGTAGAGGAATGAGAGTAACCATTTGTGATCCGAGTGATGAGTTTCATGGGGACTTTGGAGAATTCGGATCAGGACCAGGTCAATTTATGTGGCCTTCCGCTATTTGTGAAGGGGAAGACGGCCAAATATATNTAACTGACGAACACCTTCATAAAATTATGACTTTCTCCTCAGAAGGAGTGTTTCAACAGGAGTGGGGTCAACTGGGATCAAAGCCAGGTGATATGGATTCCCCATCCGGTATTGCTTTCAGCGCCGAAGGAGAGTTATATGTTTCTGATACCTATAACCACAGAATTCAGGTTTTTACTTCAGACGGGGAATATGTGAGATCATTCGGATCCTCAGATGAGCTTAACTTACCATGGCGGATCAGCTTAGATCCCAAGGGTAATCTTTATGTCGCAGACTGGGGTAACGACCGCGTGTGTAAATACAGTACTGACGGTGTGTTAGTGGGAACATTTGGTCACTCTGGTAATGGTGACGGGGAATTCCTAAGACCAGCTGATGTTGTTGCTGATGAAACTGGCAAAATGTTCGTTTGCGATTGGGGAAATGAAAGAATTCAAGTACTGGACCCGAATGGAAATTTTTTGCAATCAAATCTAGGAGAATCAGATCTTTCTCCTTGGGCAGCTAATTTCTTAAACATCAACGTTGAAGAAGGTGAAGCTAGAGAAAAATCGGATCTTCATAAGAAAAACATAAAATATGCGAACCCCGACGATCGGCATGAGGTTTCGTCTCACATCGAAGAATACTTCTGGTCTCCGATGTCTTTATCCTTGACTCAGGATAAGAGGATATATGTCATTGAAAGCAACAGACACAGGATACAAATATTCAAAGTGGTTAGTTAATGGATTTTACTAATTTAGGTAAGGCTGGATTAAAAGTCTCAAAGCTCTGTCTGGGCACAATGATATTTGGGAGCACTGTAAATGAAACTGAATCGATATCAATAATACACAGAGCTATCGATGACGGAATCAATTTCATTGACACTGCAAACGGCTATAACAATGGGCTAACTGAAAGGATAGTTGGAAAGGCTCTTGAAGGCCGTCGGAATCAGGTCGTTCTGGCTACCAAAGTGAATGCTGCGATGAGCCCAGGGCCAAACGGGGGCGGTTTGAGTAGATACCATATATTCAATGAAGTAGAAAATAGCCTGAAACGGTTGCAGACAGACCATATTGATCTCTATATGCTTCACCGGCCTGACCCATCCACACCGCTTGAAGAATCGATCCGAGCCTTAAGTGATCTAGTCACTCAAGGCAAAGTCAGATACATCGGAATGTCTAATCATCCTGCCTGGCAAGTGTGTTCAGCAATCTGGATTTCTGAATTAAAGAACCTGGCTACAGTGGTTTGCGTACAGGACATGTACAACATCGTAAATCGTGATATCGAGGTGGATCTATTACCATTTTGTCAGTCATATGGAATAGGAGTTATGGCTTACAGCCCGTTAGCCCGCGGGATTATGACTGGGAAGTATTTACCAAATCAACCGATCCCAGAAGATTCTAGGGCTGCAAGGGGAGATCAAAGAATACTTGAGTCTGAGATGCGAGAGGACAGCTTTAATGTAGCGAAGGAAATACTGGAAATATCATCCACTTTAGGCCGAAGCGTGTCTCAAATAGCCTTAAATTGGGTTTTAAGAAATAGTTTGATAACCTCAGCTGTTATAGGACCTCGAACTATTCAACAGTATGAAGATAATTTGGAAAGTCTAGATTGGGAACTCGATCTCAATGTACTGGATAAAATTGATTCCCTAGTACCCCCGGGTGAACACACAGGATCTGGTTACAATGATCCGTTAAACACAGTGAAGGGGAGAGTGATATCTCCATCTTCAACAACATAGTGGATCAAGGTTGTTGAATTCTAAAGTTGCCTCAACCTAGGATCCAATTTATCCCTAAGCCAGTCACCCAAAAAGTTCATTGAGAAAACAATGAGTAAGATCGCGATCCCTGGGAAGAATGAAATCCACCAGGCCGTCGACATATAATTTCTCCCTTCAGCAACCATACTCCCCCAAGAAGGCTGGGGAGCTGGAATTCCAACCCCTAAAAAGCTTAAGACCGATTCAGTTACAACCAAGGAGCCGACCTGAAGTGAGGCCATTACAAGAACTGTATTGAAGAGGCCTGGCAAGATATGTCGAATGCAAATTCTCAAAGCTGATGTCCCGGACACTCGCGCCAGGGATACATAGTCCATCTCTTTTAAAGAAAGTGTTTCAGCTCTGACCTGCCTTGCG
>PBWI01000073.1 GCA_002728195.1 Chloroflexota bacterium | reverse complement strand
AGTTCTGGAGATTCGGAACGATTTTGTATCCACTGCGGTATTAGTATGCCCTACTAATGAAATATCTTTGAGCTAACAAAGAGCTATATTTTTGGTTCAATAAATTTGATAAATTCAGCTAAGGAAACTCATATATAAAAATGATAAACCTAATTATGGAGCAGATTTTATGAAAATAACTAATATAGAGACCCTGATCGTAGATGCTGGGTGGCGCCCATGGATGTTTGTAAAGGTTGAAACTGATGAAGGTATAACTGGCTGGGGAGAATGCAGTGATGGAAAATCCCCGCATGGTATCGAGGGAGTCATTAGAGACCTAAAACCTATGTTGATTGGAAAAGACCCGTGTGCTTTTGAAATGAGATTTCAAGAAATGTACATTGCGACAAGAGCAAGCAAGGGAGGAATAGCCGCAAAGGCGCTAGCAGGATTGGACTGCGCATTCATTGATATTAAAGCGAAATCATTAAATATATCTGTTGCCGAATTATTTGGAGGGCCAACTAGAGCAAAAGTCAGAGTTTATTGGTCTCATTGCGGTTCCAGCAGGATTCGACATTCAGATATATTAGGAACACCACCTATTGAGACCTGGGAGGATGTTACTAGGCTGGGGAAAGAGGTTAAGAACAGGGGATTTACAGCTCTCAAAACTAATGTCCTACTCCCTGGACAGGCCGCGACTTTTGGGGGAGGCTCCTTTGGGGGATCTGGAACCACAGATCAAATTGCACCGAAGTGGTTGATGCCTCATATTGAAACGTTGATCGGAACTTTTAGAGATGCGGTGGGTGATGACATAGATATTAATTTGGATTTAAATTTCCATTTTAAAACGGAGGCATGTCTGAGAATCGCCAAAGTTTTAGAGTCATTTGATATGTTGTGGCTCGAAATTGATATGTATGATCCTTTGAGCCTAAGGCAAATTAAGGATTCGACGGATACGCGTATTTGCACTGGGGAAAACCTTTTTTATATGAGTGACTACCTACCATATTTCGAAAATCATTCTGCCGATATGTTTATGATTGATGTTCCCTGGAACGGTTTCAGCCAATCTAAAAAAGTGGGAGATCTCGCTGAGGTTTTTCAACACAATGTAGCTCCACATAATTATTACAGCCACCTCTCTACCTTTGTAAGTGCCTCTTTGTGCGCATCACTGCCTAACGTCCGAATAATGGAGATAGATATTGACGATGTTCCATGGAAAGACGACCTGACGACAGAGATCCCAGAATTAATTGATGGATATATGACGGTGCCTAACAAGCCGGGTTGGGGTACTGATATCAATGAAGAAGTTGCAAGGGCTCATCCATGGGATGAAAGCAAGATTATGACTGTGCAATCTACGGGGTATAAAGTGATTTAAATTGCTTGCCTAAGTTCTAAAATTTGTGTCGATATAGTGATTAGACTTGCAAGATTGTTCGAATGTGCTTCTTAAAGAGTTGCGCATTGTGGTAAAATTTGTTACTTATGTTAGTTTGGGTGGGTAATTTTGCTCATCCTTTAGTTTAGAAGCAGGAAGAGAAGAAGTGAACATTTACGTTGGAAATATCTCGTATGGTACAAGCGAGGATGATTTAAGAGATTTATTCGCTAGGTACGGCGAGGTGAGTGCAGTCCGTGTTATAACAGACAGGGACACAGGTAGGTCCAAAGGATTTGGATTCGTGGAAATGACCGATGATGAGCAAGCTAAGGAAGCCATAGCGGCTTTAGATAGCAATGACTTCATGGGTCGCGATCTTAGAGTTAATGAGGCGCGCCCGAGAGAACCTAGATAGGTTTTGTAACATGGGTGAGCCTCCCTCAGAACGGAGGCTTGCCTATGGTCAATATCCCCCAGTCGATTACGAATTTCACGTATAGCTATGACTCTTTCATAGAGAGATAGTTTCAGTAAATTTATATTATTCAGGAGATGTATAAGCAAATGAATGATGCCGATACCTCAGGTCTAAAAACGATTGGAACGGACCCATATGTTGGGGAAACACCACAAACTGCATTGGGTAGTTGGTTGACGCCGAACTCTCTATTTTATGTGCGGTCTCAGTTTGATTATCCAGATATAGATGAAAACCCCTGGAAACTAAATGCGGTTTCGTCTGCAGGAGATGAGATATCTCTCAGTCTTGATGAAATAAAGCAACTGCCGAAGCACACGGTAACAGTAACCTTAGAGTGTGCAGGCAATAACAGGAGTGATTTGAACCCTCCTGCCCCGGGGAATCAATTTAATAATGGTGCCGTTAGCAATGCGGTTTGGTCGGGAACTTCCCTAAAGTCGATTTTGTCGAAAATGAATTTGGGGCAGGATGTTGTTGAAATACTGTTTGAGGGTGCTGATGTCGGATCTCCAGCAGCTGACAAAGATGCTGAGCCGTATCTTAGGAGTTTGCCCTTGGACTTAGCTATGCATGAAGATACTCTTCTAGCCTATGAAATGAATGGGGAAACTCTGCCTCTGGAACATGGCTATCCTATTCGATTAATCATTCCTGGCTGGTATGGTATGGCCCATGTGAAATGGGTCAACAAGATTTCATCTATAACAACCCCATTTTCTGGGTATTTCCAAGGTGAAAAATATGTGCTCAAGTACGATGATGGCACTGAGAGACCAGTACAAGAAATTCAAGTTAAATCAGCGATAACTTCACCCAGGGAAAAGGAATCTTTGAAATGCTGTGAAACCTACAGTGTTAGCGGTCAGGCATGGGCAGGTAGAAACCAGATAAAGAAAGTAGAAGTTTCTGTAGATGGTGGAAAAATCTGGAGTGCGGCACAGTTGATAGGGCCTTCGGAAAACTATGCCTGGCAACAGTGGACTTACTCCTGGACACCAGATTCCCCTGGCGACCATGTTCTTCTATCCAGAGCGACTGATACTAAGGGAAATGAACAACCTCTGGAATCTCGCTGGAACGAGTTAGGATATGCAGTTAATGGTTCAAAACCGGTGAACGTGGTTGTATCTAATTAAGGTTTAAATGGCCTGCCTTTGGGAGTATGAAAATTGTCTTGGATTAAGGAAGATCCCAAATATTCTGATATAGCGAACGTCATTAAATGTATGTCCCTTAATGAAGAGGCGATGCATGCGGTATGGGATATGGGGAATAAAATTAGTTTTGGCGCCTCGGCATTAACAAGAGCCCAAGAAGAAGTAATAGCTACGGTCGTCTCTTCAATCAATCATTGCAAGTATTGAACGGTGTCTCACGGAGATTATCTTCGTCAGGCTACAGAAGATCCTGAAATGGCATCAATTGTGATGCAAGATTACGGAAATGCAGCCTTAGATAAAGAGACGCTTGTGATCGTTGAATATGTGGAAAAATTGACTAAAACCCCTTCAGAGATGACTGAGGATGATGTAGAGACCCTTAGAAGTGCTGGATTGTCAGATAGTCAAATTCTATCTGTTGTTATGATAACTGCTATGTTTGCATTTATGAATAGGCTAGCAGACGGCTTGGGAGTGCAAATAGAAGATGCCAAAGGAAGTTTTGTTAATTCCTGGCTTCAAACTTCCCAGGAGACACCTTCGTGGTTACACCATCAACCAAAAGAGAAAGTCTAATTACTTTTTCTATAGTTGAATTGTGGAAGGATCAACCTTTTTTGAACGTATCCACTCGTCGATATCAGATCTGAAAAATCGCCATTGATGTCCGACTCTATTTGCAGGAATATCACCAGATTTCANCAATTTATAAATAGTCATTCTATCTAATTGTAAATACTCGGCTAATTCTTTAGTTGTCATGAGATCATTATTTACCACAGCTACGTCCTCTCAAATTATTTTCCAATGGTTATTTTAAACTAATATGACCTAATTATTCATTATTCCTATGGGTAATTAACCTATTTATGATAGAAATAATCGGGTTGACCTGTCAATCCATATTGAAAACATGAATCAAGATTCCTTAATGGGTGGTCTTGAGGTAGTCAGATGTGCAATTGAGGATAAGAATTGAAGGGNTGCCATCAAAATAAAAACAGAACGCATGCCGGTTATAAATGCTTNTAGTANCGGACTCCCATCTCCACCAGTCATAACCTCTTCTACGTTCGAAGAAAACCCAGAAGCAATCATTGTTCCACTAACGATTGCAGTTGCTATAGCGATGCCAGTGACATTGCCGGAATTTCTGGATAGATTGACTAATGCAGATGTGACGCCATACCTGTTTCCGCTTGCAGAAGAAAATATTGCGGCGCTATTGGGTGACATAAACATTCCCGATCCAGAACTCATAACCACTATAGACAAAATGACATACCAAATTGGGGTGCTATCAGCCATAAAGGCCATAAGCAGTAAGCCGCATCCTGCTAATAACAAACCGAAAGTAGTAAAGGGCTTAGTGCCAAATTTGTCTGACAGATTACCCGTTAGTGGACCTAAGATTATTCGACTTATTGCATTTGGAACCAGNATCCAAGAAATCTGAGCAGGAGTTAAACGCAAAGCGGCTTGTAGATAGAAAGTTATAAGAAAACGGAAAGATGTAACCCCTAAAAAGGAAAGATAGTTTGATCCTACTCCAACTGAAAATAAGCGACTGCGAAATAAAGACAGATCGAGCATGGGTGATGATGTTTTTGACTCCCACCAGATAAAAGCAATCACCAGTGCGCCAAAAATTAGAAATCCTCCAACTATCGGTGCAGAAGTCCAGCCAAGACCAGCTCCATTTGATAATGTTAGAAGGAATACCAATAGGGTTGAAGAAGATAAACTTGCTCCCAGCCAGTCGTAACTTTTATCTTTTTGGTCAGCCCCAGTAAATCGGGACGGGTCGAGTAAAAGTAAAGTAAATAAGAAAGTGACCGTACATAACGGTAAATTAATCCAAAAAATCCAGTGCCAGCTGAGATATGTGACTAAAATACCACCCAATATTGGCCCGATTATGCCACCTGTGCCAATTATACTTCCGTGAGCCCCCAAGCCCTTTCCTCGCTCATTAGAGGGGAATGTCGATGTGACCATTGCCATTCCGTTGGCCTGGGTTAAAGCTGCACCGATGCCTTGGAAAACGCGGAAAGGAATCATCAAGATAATTGGATGAGAGAAGCCAAAATAATTCGCAATCCAGGGAGAGCTACCTGAGAACAATGCCATGAGGCCAAAAAGAACAACACCTGTCAGATACATGGGTTTCCTTCCAATGATGTCTGATAGGCGTCCCATGGGTAATAGCATTGCACTGATAGTTAATGACTCTGCCAAAACTACCCATTGAATGGTGGTCAGCGAAACATCGAATTCTCTGGCAATTGTAGGCAATGCGATGCTAATGCTACCGTGGTGAATTACGTTGGTAAGAGAACCTAAACCAATAGCCGCGAATACGAGCCATTTGTAGTTGTGAGAAGAATATACGCTTTTGAGCATAACGAATATTGTACTCTCAGATAAACTTGCACGCATTTTTAAGTATATACTTCGATTCAGTCAAATAAGGAGTCAATATATATGTTAACTACACCGATTACCGGAACCCCATCTGAAGTTNTAGTTGAACAGCTCGTTGCGTCTGGAATTAAGTATGTTTTTTACAATTCAGGATCTCGAGAGGCTTTATTTTTTGACGCTTTGAACAACAATCCAAATATAGATGGCATTTTAGCTTTGCATGAAGGTAGCGTGGCATCCATGGCAGGCGCATACACCCAGGTGAACAGTGAACCAGCTGTAATGGTTGTTCACTTAGGTGCTGGTTTGGCTCAATGTATGGGGCAGTTATACAACATTTGGTTTGGTGGATTACCAGTGGTTGTTATTACCTTTGCGGGAGACACAGGCAGCTTTACAGATAGAATTAATTTGGATTTAGATTCAAGCTTTAGCCCAGCTTCAATTTCAGTACCGATGGCAAAAGAAACTTGGACTGTAATCGAACCAGAAGGTCTTCCTGCTGCTGTGGATCGCGCGTTAAGGGTAGCCACTACACCACCCTTTGGACCTGTGCATCTTGCTGTCTATGACAAGATGCTTGAAAACCAGCAAGTGTCAACAGAAATAATTCATGGTGGCGCAAAGAGCATAAAGGCTGGAAATGCTTCTGATGAAGATTTAGGAAAAATATTAGATGCTCTAGATAAAGCCGATAAGCCTCTTCTGTATGTTGGAGATGGTGTCTGGAAAAGTGGTGCGGATAAATTGGCTGCGGAATTAGCGACTCACTTTGGAGTAGTAGTGGCATCACCTGAAACGGACCTTAGAGGAATTTCACTAAAACATCCCCTGCATATGGGTATGTCAAATACAGCATTTGATTCATATGAACCAGATGTTATCGTCTCTCTCGGCGTACGACACCAGGGTTCGGGGAAAAAAGAAGATAATGATCCGTTTAGAAAAACCAAGCAAATCATTGCTTTGGGTTCTGGATTGGAATATCTGAAAAATTATCCAGGACTAGAAGTTGGGATCATTGCAAATGAAAAAGATGCTGTATCTCGCATGCTTGAAATCGCAAATAGTGATTACGAGTCGGAAAAATATTCTGAAAGAAGACAAGTTTCCTTGAACCTTGTTAATAAAGAACGAACTAAGCTAAGAGATTCGTTGATGCCATCATACGAAAAGGGTCTAGTTCGGCCAACTAAGCTTGTTGATGCAATAGACAGTGAGTTAGAAAGAATTGGTGGAGGATACATTGCCAACGAGCAATTTGCTGCACGTTATGATGCTGTTAGTCCAGGATTATCAGATCAAAACAACATTTTAATGAAAGGGGCTGGTGGTTCCGAAGGATGGGGAGTTGGAGCAGGCATAGGTGCAAAATTGGCTGCGGGAGATGCGCCCGTTATTGGATTAGTTGGTGATGGTTCTTTGTACTACGCAGATTCAGGTCTATGGACAGCAGTGCACCACAATATACCCCTTCTTTATGTAATACCAAATAATGGTGCATATGGAATTGTAGCTGGGTTTTTTGGACAAAGCGGTGGGAGGATGTCGGATACTGGTAATTATCAAGGTGTGGTATTGGACGGCATAGACCCAGTTAAGATTGCTGATGCTTTTGGAATGGATGGTGAAAGAGTGGATGATGAAGAAAAACTCAATGAGAGTATNCAGAGGGGCTTAGAAATAGTTACCAAGCAAAACAGACCTTATTTGCTGGATGTTCGACTTCCCATTGGATTGCCTGAGGGGGGAGTTGCAGACCAACAATACAGGATGAAATAAAA
>PBWI01000072.1:5587-9419 GCA_002728195.1 Chloroflexota bacterium | reverse complement strand
CTTGATCATTTGCGCATACTATAACGTCGCAAGTAACTTGTTTGCTGGGTGTGAGCAGGTCTTCGGCGCTTACATTTTGAAACGCTCCAACAACATTTGCATCTGGTAATAAAAGTTGAGCCTCCTCAGCTGCAGAGCCTTCTTCCACATCAATTGCGGAAATAGATCCTTTTTGGAAAGATAACGGTGCAACAACGTCTACAACTGTTTTTCCAGTGAGATTCTGCTTCAGACTCTTTAGGGTTTCTCTATGACCAGAATATGGGGTACATATTACGGCTACTTCACAATCAGAAGCTGCTCTTTCATTCGTCCCACCTTTGACACGGTCGGCGCTTATTTCATCAAATCGTGAGATAAGATCTTCCGCCGCTTCGATTCCCCTTTGCTCTTGCCGAGATCCAATAAAGACATTGATACCACTGATAGCAAATCTTAACGCTAGTCCCTTGCCTTCTGGGCCTGTGCCCCCTATGAATCCTAGCATTTGTTTGTTAGTCCTTTTGACTTATTCTGATCTGTATTGGGCATTTCTACATTAATGTCTTGACCATACTGTTTTGTAGGATGGTCCGTTGATAACATCAGCGAGTTCTGTATGTTCGAATTTCCTTAGTTTGCTTAATATCTCATCACTTGAAACTTTAGGATCTATAAAACTAGATTCCTCCAATTTTTTGACAACTAAATCCCATATGCCGCTTTCAACTAAAGTTTCCAGATATCTTACCCAGGGGATGAGTACCATTTTCTCCGGGTCTCCGAATCCAGGCCTTAACTTTTCCATACTTCGGATGCGTTCTCTGGGACTTCTAACCATGTCAGTTAGTATCAAAGCAGGACCATCAGTCTCATTGGAACGAACATCAATTAACACTGTTTTGCCAAAATACGGAAAAAATAACGACACGACGTCAGCCTCTCCGAGAGTCTTTTTGATCTCATCCATATCGTCTTGAAAATTATTTCCGTTCACAGCTTATTACCAAGTTTAATTTTCCATGATGAAATAAACCGGTGTGTAAATCATATTTATGAGTCTAGAAGTTCTCTAGCTGTTTCGGTGAATGCCGGTAATACTTTTTCCCAATCTCCGACAACNCCAAAGCTTGCCTCTTTGAATATGTTGGCATCGCCGTCCTTATTGATGGCAACGATATTTTTTGACGACGAACACCCAGCCATATGCTGGCTAGCACCGGATATTCCAACCGTAATATAAACATCGGGGGTTACAGTTTTTCCCGTCAGCCCAATTTGGTAGGAATGATCTAACCACCCAGCGTCGCAAACAGCTCTAGAGGCNCCTACAGCACCATTAAAGACCTTCGCTAATTCTTCTAACTGGGAAAAAGGTTCAGGGCCACCAAGACCTCTTCCCATTCCTATTATCACTGAGGCATCTTCCAAGCGTACGCCTTCTGATTCTTGTTTAACTGTTTCCACTAATTTTGTTTTAATATCAGAGTCATCAAGGGATATATTCAGCTCAANGACATCGCCATTGCGTCCAGAGTCAGGAACAGCTGATTCAAATGCTTTAAGTCTCATTATAATGACTTGAGGGTTTTTATCAGCAAAAGTAAATTTTGCCATTGCATTGCCACCATACACTGGCCTGGTTGCAGTGACCCTGCCNGAATTACTGTCTGCAGACACGTCCATACAGTCTTGGGCAATTCCTGAACCTAGTCTATAGGCTAGCCTTGGACCAACTNCTCTTCCTATGGGGGTTTTTGAACTAATAACCACATTGGGTTCAATCTCTAAACATATTTTATGGAGAGCTGCTAAATATGAATCTGCTACTCCTTCAGAGATTGAATCGTCGTTGACAATGTAAGCTTTATCGGCTCCTAAGGCGATTGCCTTAGAGCCTAGGTCTTGATTTCCGCCGATTATGGCCGCGGAAACACTATCTCCAGTGTCATTAGATATTTTTCTGCCTGCCGCTATTAATTCGCCCGCAGTGGAATGAAGATCACCGTCTTCTATTTCTGCAAATATAAGTATTTCAGACATTTTAGGCACTCCGTAATGTTTTCAAGTCTTGATTGTTAAATAATCTTTTCTTCTCGTAGTTTGAGCGCGAGAAGTCTTCCTGAATCGGCTTCGTCTTCACCTTCAATGATTTCGCACTGTCTGTCATTTACAGGGATGAAAAGCTCAGTCAAGGTCAATGCTGGTGCAACATCTGAATCTGAAAGCCCTAAGTCTCCTAAAGTCCATGTCTCGGGAGTTTTTCTACTAGCCTGCATAATTCCCCTTAGAGTTGGGTATCTCGGTTCACCAATTTCATTATTGACAGTGATTAGGCATGGGGTGGGAGCTTCGAAAACCTCATACCCGTCAGACCTGGAACTTGCCACAGTGACAGTACCCTCACCTATATCAATACTTCGAGCTTCTGAAAGACAAGCCATTCCCAGCATTTCTGAAATTCCCATTGGNACATGAGCATTGTCCCAGTCTGAAGCCTGTTGACCACAGATTACGATATCGGCTTCTCCAATTTTGTCTATCGCCTTAGAAAGAACGGTGGCTGTTCCAAGAGCATCCAGGTTTTCTGTTGCAGGATCTTGGACCAATATCATTTGGTCNGCCCCCATGGAAAGAGGTTTTTTCATTACNTCCATTACGAAATCGTTGCCTACTGAGATTACCGTGATGGTAGCATCTCCTACTGCCTCTTTTATTCTTAAAGCGGCTTCTACAGCATTTTCACAAAATCCATTTACTACAGGTGGAATTCCTTGAGCTGGAACCACTCTTTTTGCTGCTTCGTCAACATTGAAAGCTGACATTGGAGTCTCTGGATCCATCACCTGCTTGGCACAGACAATGATGTTTAAAGACATAGCGTACTCCTCATTAGGGTAAATTTATGTATCTTCTGTAATTATACGTAGCCCGTACCAAAAGAGCCAAACTTGGTCAATATAGCAACCATGATAAGTAGGTGTCAAACATAGTTGATAAGTTGATTTCTGTAACGTGAACATACTTCGCCGTATATCAGAATTAACTTTCGGAAAAAGTTATCAACTGACTTTTCGAAGCTTAATAATTTATATTCTTTTATGGAAAGGTTCAGTATTAATTCAAAATTAAACAAAAACTTAGGTACAAACACTTGACTTTTTTTTGACAAGTATAAGAAAATAACAATATTAATTTAAGATAATGTAGAAATGGTAGTACCCTCTGCCTTTTTCGAAAATAATCTGGAGACTGACATAAACATCAGAATTCATTAGGTTAGTTAAGACCTAGTGGGGAGAGGTATTAAACGATGGTTATACAAACAACTAACCCTTTTGCTCCTGCAAAACCCAGAGTTCCNCTCATACCTAGAAGACTTCAGCCTGTACCTGATCCGGTTGAGATAGCAAAACAAAACAAGACCCATTGCCCAAAGTGCTCTTCCNTATTGAGAGTCAACTACGAAGATGCTGAATGTTTGAATTGNGGGTTCGTAGACTATGAATATGTACCTCCAACCCAGGAGAAAAAAGGGAATACACTTATTGGGGCCGGCACTCGATATGTTATCCGCTATATGGGAGAGTTTGATGCTCTTACTGACGTGGTAACTCATGTCAAAGTGTATCGGGTTAGAAATAGAGTGATGTACGGCGTTAGCTGTCCCTTCTGTGGATCTGGAATGGCTCAATCCTCTCTTTCTGGAAAGCGAAGAGAGGTTAGGGAAGAAAGGTATAAATGCAATTCTGGGCACAGAGTTTCTTTATGTCCAAACGGCAAAGGTGATATTGGTTGGAAATAAGTACAGCTTAAATTAAGAGATAAATTCNCNACAAAAAAGACCCNCCGT
>PBWI01000072.1:0-5581 GCA_002728195.1 Chloroflexota bacterium | reverse complement strand
GGNGGGNCTTTTTTGTTGATATAGTGANNANGAAATGATTANTCAAAAGCAAANAANATGATNTAACTTCATTATGAAATCNGTTTTGGAAGCCCTTNANAAAAGAGANCNGAAACCATTNGTTGTNTGTGATTTTTCTCCNCCGAANGGGGGNGCNGAAGATNTANTAANTCATTTGNCTGANTTGACTCCNGATATGTTTTTGGTTGCCTATGCNCCGGGNAAATCGGTCAGGATNAANCCTATTTTTGTAGCNGATTGGATTCAANNACAGGTNAATATNCCTTCCATNTTNACNATGTCNACAAGNGACATGAANAAAAATGCAATTCANAGTTTATTGTTGGGAGCNCAGTTNAAAGGNNTAGANAATGTTTTNGTTGTGAAGGGGGATGAATTTNNTACANANGATTNGGNNNTGCAAAATTCAGTGAATGACTNCNTNCCNACAGATCTGATGGCCTCNATAAAANNAATGAATGANCGTAGGGANTTTTTAGGNAAAGAGTTGAATTACCCTACGAGTTTTTGTATCGGTGCTGCTNTGGANATTTCCCGNCCNTGGNAAAANGAAGCTTGGCTNACCAAGNTNAAAATTGAGNGAGGGTGTGANTTTTTNATATCACAGCCTGTTTTNGACCCAGAATTNCCTNGTAAGTTTATGGAATTCTATANNGTGGAGNTGGGNGAANATTTGNATGTGCCGATTATGTGGGGTATTCAGATGGTGGATAAAAATACGGTTTCATTNGCAACAGTGCCNGAATGGNTNNNNANGGATTTGNAAGATGGNCATTTGCCATATGAAATANCAATTGATTTGATNGAAAGGTATTTNGANAAAGGAATANATACTTTCTATCTTATTCCTACNATNTTTAGAGGTGGGCGGAGGGACTATCTTTCNGCTCAGNCAGTGATAGAGGAANTNAGNTANNCANATANTGTATNTTTCTTTTNGAAGAAAGGTTTGTCAANATNNTGNTTCATNCANCAACCTNTTTCTANCCAAGTATTTAAANAGGTNGCAGACTTTANTCACNNTAATTNCATCNTGAACATCGTTGACCTACATTCCACCCCATCCTATAATCTGACCTTGTTATCTTGACTATGNAAGAGGTGAATATCTTGGCNAACGAAACTGGAAAACGCTATTCTTGTGGAAAATGTGGATCGGAATTTGTGGTCACAAGGGGTGCAGATGGGACTGTTTCTTGCTGCGGCGAGGCAATGTCTCAGAAGTAGTCAATATTCTGTGGAAAATCTGAGTTTGAGGAATTTGTAAATGTCTAATCAACTTGGTAGAAGATACCAATGTGACGGTTGCGGAACTACCGTCCTATGTACAAAAGCAGGGGATGGGGCCATCCAATGTTGCGATATAGAGATGGAACTCCAGCAGCCCAGGAAATTACCGTCCTCNGATTGATCTGAGGTAGTCTGCTGGTTTTAGGAANCCTATATACCTATAGGAAGTTCGGTTGAAGCTGCAGAATGTTGCTCGTCTGCGTGATAAGAGCTTCTCACTAGTGGCCCTGATGCAACGTGTTTGAAACCCATATCTTGGCCAATCTTTTTTAGATCTTCGAATTCTTGAGGTGTATACCACTTTGAAATGGGGGTGTGTTTCTTGGAAGGCCTTAAGTACTGGCCGATCGTGAGAAGATCACATCGATTCTTGAGTAGATCTTCCATTGTTTCTACAATCTCAGTTTTTGTTTCTCCCAAACCGACCATCATTCCTGATTTCGTAACACCGTTTGGCATAAAATCTTTAACTCTATCTAGAAGGCTCAAGGACAAATTATAATCTCCTTTTGCCCGTACCCTTGGAAAAATTCTTCTGACACTTTCTATATTATGGTTGAAAGTTTCCGGGTTTTCATCCGTGACCAGTTTCAACGATTTCCAATCTCCTTGAAAATCTGGGGTTAGTACCTCTACTTTACATGCAGGTACTCTCTTCTTTATTTGCTTTATACATTGGGCAAATATATAGGCTCCACCGTCAGCTAAATCGTCTCTGTTTACTGAGGTGATAACCGCATATTTCAAATTTAGGGTTTCTACAGTTTTTGCCAATCTTTGTGGTTCTTCTAGATCAAGGCCAACAGGGCGGCCTGTGGTCACTGCACAATAAGTACAAGCTCTGGTGCAAACATCTCCAAGAATCATGAAAGTTGCCGTTTCTTTTTCCCAGCATTCACCAATGTTTGGGCAGTGAGCTTCCTCACATACCGTATGAAGCCCTTCAGCTTTGATTAGATTTTTTAGTTTGGAATGGTTTGGCCCAGTAGGCATTTTCACCTTGAACCATTCGGGCAACCGCCTGTCGATAGTCATAAATGGTAGACTCCATTATTTAATGGACTAGCTTACGTATTATCATAGCAGAACCAGCGAAATGTAACTCTTTGATTAGTGACTTTACTTCGCGTGTTTGNTGAAATAACCAGATAGAAGGTGCAAATAGCGAATAAATGAGTACCTCAGAAAATACAATAGAATTTGATGGAGACCCTTTAAGAGAGTCAGATTCTTCTAAAGAATATGCCGAATTGAGACTTACCTCCATGGGGGATTTAGGTGACTCAATCGCAGATTTTGAAGATGGGACCATTCAGGTCTTTGGCGGAATTGTCGGTGAACTNGTAAGGGCAAGAATTTACCGATACAAAAGGCGCCGTAAAGAAATGGTATCTGGGATGGTTTCGGACGTCATAGACCCNTCACCTCATAGGGTAGCTAGCCCCTGTTCTTATTTTGGTTTCTGTAGCGGATGCCAATGGCAACATATTTCATACGAACATCAGCTAACCTTAAAAAGGGATATAGTAAGAAATGCCTTTAACGATTATCCTTCCTTATCTGATGTTGTCATATCAAATACTCACCCAGCTCCCACCAGTTTTAATTACCGAAACCACGCCAGATTCACGGTTAGGTTTGGTGGTCAGCTGGGATTTTCTAACAGAATTACTAGAAGGTTCGTTAGGATTGACGAATGTATGCTGATGGATNCGAAAATCAATGAATTTTTATCTCAATTGCAGGAGGAAGCATCAGAAACCACAAACCTCTCAGTAAGGGTAGGAATTAATACTGGGGAGTATTTAATTCAACCAAAGTTGTCTAACCCAAATTTAAATTTTGACACAGGGCAAAAGTGGTATACAGAAAACATGCTAAATCGNGAGTTCAGGGTTGCATCACCTTCCTTTTTCCAAGTCAATACCAAGCAGGCTGAATTCATGATAAACCTGGTTGGTGACAGGTTGAATTTAAATGGTGAAGAAATTCTTGTGGATGCATATGCNGGAGTTGGAGTTTTTGCGTCTNTATTATCTGATCGGGTAAGAAGAGTGATAGCNATTGAAGAATCTCAAGCTGCCGTAAAGGACGCACTTTTCGGGTTGGACGATCTCAAAAATATTNATTATAAAGAGGGCAAAACAGAAGAAGTATTAAAAGAATTAGAGGATCAGATAGATGTAATTATTTTGGATCCCCCTAGGACAGGATGTCACCCCAACGCTATAGATTCTGTTATAGCTTCAAAAGCGAACAAAATAGCCTATGTGTCTTGCGATCCCCCTTCTTTAGCTCGCGATTTAANCATGTTGGTGGATGGAGGATATACTGTCGAAAACGTGAGTCCNATAGATATGTTTCCGCAGACNTACCATACGGAATGCGTCGCNACATTGTCCCTTGGTTAATAAACCTGGTCCATTGTGTAGACTATCTCTGAAAAAAATTTAATCTATAGGGGTTGATTCGTATTTTGGGAATCAATGAAAAACCACTTTTTTTTGCAACATCTTCTCCAAGGAGAAAGCAGATATTGGATTTGCTTGATTTAGAATTTCATTTCATTGAACCCGTTGGGAATGAGAGAGATAGAGCTGATCAAGAATCTATTTTCGATTATGTGGAGGCTTTAGCATTTGAGAAAGCCAAAAGTATCGTAGGGAAAGTACCCGCAAATTCATATGTTTTTGGTTCAGATACTATCGTTTTATTTGATGGTCAAGTGTTAGGAAAACCCCAGAATAAATTGGATGCAGTCAGGACTTTGAGGAACTTGGCTTCCACCAGGCATTCTGTGATTACTTCCATATGTGGATACGATATCGCCAATAACATAATAGTAAAAGATTTCGTTGAGACTGAAGTTTATATGCGAGATTTTGATGAAATTGAAATAAAAACGTATGTAGAAAGCGGTGACGCAATGGATAAAGCCGGCTCATACGCCATTCAAAATGAGCTTTTCCATCCAGTTGAAGCGATAAAAGGTTGTTATTTTTCAGTTGTAGGTCTACCCGTTTGCAATTTGTTGAAAATTTTGACTCAACTGAATTTAAAATCAATAATTGATGTGGATAGGAATCAATTAAATTTTGAGATGTGTACGAAATGTGTAATGCTTTGTTCCGCTGGAAAATCTTAGCTGCTCGTGGAGTTGTGAATTAATGTTAGGAATGGGCAGTATGGAAATTTTGGTAATTTTGTTGATCTCTTTTCTAGTACTTGGACCTCAGAAAATGATTTCTGGTGCTCGTATGTTGGGAGATTTACTTGCAGAGGCCAAAAGGTTTGCACAGCAGATTCCCCATATCGATGTTGATACTCCCAATTTTGGCAGGCATGCAGACGGAGTGGATTCTGATCTCGGTCATAGCGATTCTGAACTTGACTTAGGCCAAAAACCAGAGCCTCCTATCGCTTTTGGATCACACAGAAGAAGAAATGCTAATTCAGGATCTTCTGAGCTACTAGAAGATGACCAACCAAATACACAACAGAACGACATTGATGATGAATCTGAAAGAAGTTCATGGGGGTGACACCTTTTGACTAATGAATCGCAATCATTGAGTTCCCATCTTGATGAGTTGCGTCGTCGCCTTACATGGTCGGCAATTATGGTTGTGATTTTTACGGCCATAGCTTTTATTTTTCATCAGCAATTACTTCGGTTATTAATGGAACCAGCAAGTGGATTCCCTGGGGTTCCAAACCAAAAGCCAGTATATACCGACCTTACAGAATTTATAGGTATTGCTATGAAGGCATCCCTGTTGGCAGGGATTTTTGCTTCAATGCCGTTTCTCTTATGGCAAGTCTCAATGTTTATTTCACCTGGTTTGAATTCGACAGAGAAAAAATATTTATACATATTGATGCCTGTTAGCGTGATTATTTTTATACTTGGTGCAGCGTTTGGGTATTTTGTTCTTTTCCCACCGGCAGTAAAATTTCTCATCACCTTTGGGAGTGACGTTGCTACCCCGATGATTAGGATTGGCAACTATGTGAGCTTGATGCTTTCACTTCTGTTTTGGATGGGGGTGATCTTCGAGCTACCGATAGTTTTGTTTTTTTTGTCTCGGATTGGTGTTGTGAAGCCATCGTTTCTTTCAAAAAACAGGAAATGGGCCATAGTACTGGCTTTTATATTAGGTGCTTTAATAACTCCTACTTTAGATCCCATTAACCAAACTATGGTAGCTATCCCGGTTTTGGTTCTATATGAGGTAGGCATTCTACTGTCTAAAATAGGGGCTAGGATGAG
>PBWI01000071.1 GCA_002728195.1 Chloroflexota bacterium | reverse complement strand
TCTGCTAGAACCAGTCTACCTTCAGCGTCGGTATTGAGGACCTCAATAGTAGTTCCATTCATAGCTGTCACTACATCCCCGGGACGTTGGGCTTTTCCGCCAGGCATATTTTCAGTTGCCGCCACGATTCCATATACGTTTATATTCAATTTTAATTTGGATATAGCAGTCATCGCACCTATTACCGCTGCTCCCCCTGCCATGTCGCCTTTCATAGTAACCATTCCTGCTGGCGGTTTTAGGCTTAAGCCACCACTGTCAAAGGTGATTCCTTTACCTACCAGTGCGATTGAATCATCTGGATTATCTTGGTTCCCGTGATACTTCATAACTATCATGTAAGCGGGTTCCGTACTGCCTTGAGCGACTCCCAACAATGATCCCATTCCGAATTCTTTCATCTTGTCTTCATCTATGAGTTCAAATTCCATATTGTTCGCTTGTGATTGTTGTTCAGCGATCCCTGACAAGATTGTTGGAGTCATTTGATTGGCCGGTGCATTGGAAAGATCTCTCGCTAAATTAATTGCATCTCCAATTGCGGTATAAGAAGACACATTAACTTTTGCAGGTTCCTTCATATTCAAAAAAACTTCTTCAACTACTTTGTCAGGTTTTTCAGATATGTGGGCCTCATACGTGTATAGCCCGTTTATGGATGAAAGCGTTACAAGCTCAGCAATTCGTTCTGAGCTTATGTCGTCTGTAGTGAATGTATCTACAGCTACAGTGACCTTATTTACCCCTATACTTCTAACTTTCCGAAGTGAGGTACCCAAAGCTTCTGTGATAACTTTTTCTGTTATAGAATCACGATTACCAAGACCAGAGAATAAGAGCCTAAGGGGACCAGTATTTCCTAGGGTATGGATCAAAGTTAAGGTTCCATTTTTTCCTACAAGTTCCCCTTGTGAATTCAAAGTTTCTAAAGAACTGTCAAAAGATTCATTTCCTGTCTTTAGAATTCCATTTGAAAATTCCTCTCCTTCAAATAGACCTGCCATGAGGCAATCGGTCTCGATTTCTAAAGGATTACCTTCTTGAAAATTTATATTCATTGTTTTCACCTAAATAATTTGGATGATTGTTGATCCACTTTACCATCATTAGGCCCGGCGTCGGTACCTATGGGTTGATACCTTTTTTGGTGCTGGTTGATATAATCGCCTTGGTGGAATTGCACACAGAAAAGGAAATGACATGGAAAAACGAAATCAGACTGATCATGAAAGGGATATTTTGCAAAGAGCTGCAAAGGTTTTGCCGCAAGGATCCCTAGGTAACTTAAATTATGATTTGATTGTTAACAAAGGCAAGGGGAGTCATATTTGGGACGAAAGCGGCAACGAATATGTAGATTATCTTCTCGGATCTGGGCCGATGCTTGTTGGCCATTCNAACCCCCCTGTGTTGGAAGCGGTGTTAAATCAATTGGGATCTGGTACCACATTTTTTGCAACTAATGAAAAGTCCGTTGAATTGGCTGAAGAAATTGTCAAAGCTGTTCCATGTGCGGAGAAAGTACGCTTTTTAAGTACGGGTTCTGAGGCTACTCTGTATGCAATGCGGTTGGCTAGAGCCTTCACAGGTAAAGATAAGATACTCAAGTTTGAGGGCGGATTTCATGGTATGAATGATTACGCTTTGATGAGTATGTCNCCNTCTAAGCTGATGGATTATCCTCNGTCTGAACCAGATACCGCTGGGATTCCNAAATCCCTACAAGCTGAAATGCTGATAGCTCCCTTTAATGATCTTGAGACGACGACTGCCATTATTGANCGCTACAAAGAGGAATTGGGNGGAGTTATTGTGGAACCTTTTCANAGACTTCTACCACCTAAAGAAGGTTTTCTGGAAGGGTTAAGGGAAATAACTAGTCACTATGAGATACCTTTGATTTTTGATGAAGTAGTTACTGGATTTAGGTTTTCATANGGNGGCGCTCAAGATTACTATGGGGTAGTGCCTGATATCTGCACTTTGGGGAAGGCAATTGCGGGAGGATTTCCNCTNACCGCTGTTGCTGGGCGGGANGAGATTATGAATCACTTTGATTCCGAGAAAGTGTCAAANGACGGGTTTATGCCACAAATTGGAACTCTAAGTGGGAACCCANTAGCTTGCGCAGCTGGCCTAGCAACCTTGGATATCCTCAAGCAAGATGGTGTTTATGAAAACATGTTTGATACTGGTCAAAAAATAATGAACGGGTTACAGAGGATATTGGATAATGCAGAAATTCCAGCAAAAGTAATTGGAGAGCCAGTTTTATTTGATGCATTTTTTACCACTAAGGAAGTATATGATTACCGCAGTAGCTTGACCGCGGACTCTCAAAAGTTGTCAAGATTTAATCAACTAATTTTGGATTGTGGGATTTTGAAAGGAACCACTAAATTTTACATATCTACGGAGCATAACGACCAGGATGTAGAAAAAACCTTGGAAGCATTTGAAGAAGCTGCCAACATCTTAAAATCAGAATAAAACTCTTGTGATGTAATAGGTTACATCAACGGATTACNGTCATCATTTTTGATTCCTGGGTGGGGTCTATACTGAGAGTGACTGGTTCAATAAGCCCAGTGATTTCTTTTTCTGATTGCGACTTTACCCTTATGTAATTGCCGGTAAGTCCAGTGTATGTATTGAAAGTGCTGATCGAGTCTATTGGGGAAGGTTCTTCCCATAGCACGTATTCTTTTTTTCCAATATGAGATTTCCGATATTTTCGAAAACCGGTTTCAGCTATAAGCATAAGTTCCTTGGATCTTTTCGATTTTATGGAATAGGCCACGTTATCAATGGAATGGAAAGCGCTAGTTCCTGGACGCCTTGAAAATTTGAATACATGCAAATCTGAGAAGCCTACAGAATTGCATACATTGACAGTATTACGGAAATCTTCTTCACTCTCATTAGGGAATCCAACTATTACATCGCTGGTTATAGAGGCATCAGGTAGCACAGATTTGATCTGCCTAACTGACCTCAAATATTGTTCAGATGTGTACTTTCTTCTCATCGCCTTAAGGATGGGGTCACTTCCGCTCTGCAATGGGATGTGAAAATGTTTGCACAGCCTTGTGTTTTGCCAGAGTTTGAGCAGATCTAAGTCTATTTCCTGAGGCTGAAGGGAGGAGACCCTTATCCGAGGTATGTCAGTGTGATTCAGTACGTCTGCTAACATGCTTTTCAAGTTTGTTTCACTCAAATCAAAACCATAGCTCCCCAGCTGAGTCCCGGTAAGTACAACTTCCTTAAACCCAGATTGTTGGAGGTCATTAATCTGTGATATGAGTTCTGACACTGGCACACTTTTTTCTCGGCCTCTGACCTTCGGGACTATGCAGTAGGAGCAGATCTGGTTACAGCCCTCCTGGATCTTCACCATTGCTCGAGTCCTTGTACTAAATGATTCCATTGGTGGCTCAGCAAAAGAATCACTGTCGGGGGTATCAGGCGTCTTCAATTCCGCCAGAACCTTATCAACAATTTCTTTCTTCGAGGTATTCCCGAGGACTAAATCTATCTCTGGTATTGACTCTAATGACTTAGGATCTCTTTCAGCATAGCAACCGGTGAAAACTACAAAGGAATCGGGGTTTAATTTTTTTGCCGATCTAGCTGAGTTTCTACCTTTTCTGTCAGCTATATGAGTGACGGTGCATGAATTTAATACGTATACGTCACAGGCTTCATTTTCTTTAACTATTTTGAAGCCTGCATTAAAGAAGGCTGATGATAGTTTAAGTGTGTCTGCTTGATTTAGCTTACACCCGTGTGTCTCAAAGGCTACGCGCATAATACTTATATTCAAACCTTTAATAATATCTTTGTCGATGAAATGTTAGCGGAATAATTATATGCTTCTCGATAAATCTTTATCAGAGATAGGAAAATGACACATAATGAGAATATAAGTACTTGGAAGGAACGAATCCAAGAGATAAACAAAGTTCGCCCCGAAGCGATTGAATTCTTGGTTAAAAGTGGCGTAGAGGAAGATTCGCAATTTTCTGCGTTGGTCGTTTCTGCTCTTTGGGTCGACGCAAATGAAAAAGATCGTTTGATTTTTACTGCTTTGAATGACATTCAAAAACTATATGAAAGCCCTATGGTATTTAATGAAATTGAAACAGTAAGAGGGGTTGAACCTGTAATCGTTGGAGAATCGATACTCAACTCATTTTATTGTCTGTGGATTTTAGAATGGGGAGAAAACCAAGGTATATCTGTCAAATTGAGTACCAATTCGTCTGTTTATTCTCCGGTGATGTCAATTAAAGGTCGTACACATCAAGATGAGGTATTTGTGATTCCAACCGATGATGAACAGAAATTCTTAAAATGTATGGGAGATTGTTTTCTTCTTGAAACAAAGGCAATCCTGTAAATTTCTCTATATGTCCTTCCTGTTCCCGCTGTTATAATCCGCTGTGAGTAAGATAAAGGAATTCCTCGGCACTATTAACGAATGAATTCGTCCTGGGAATTTGCATATTTAATTTTTGGAGAATTTAATGGTCGAAAGAGTTTTTATAACTGGTGTAGGTTCAATTAGTCCCGTAGGGTTGTCTATCAATGAAACTTGGTCTAATTTAACCAAAGGTATGTCTGGGGTTGACACTATTTCCTCTTTTGATCCTGAAGGATATGAAACGACTTTCGCTGCGGAGGCTACTGGTTTTGATCCGGAAGTCTATATTGACAAGAAACAGGCCCGAAGGATGGATCGTTTCGTGCAGTTGGCCGCAGCAGCGTCCTTAGAGGCTTTTGAGGACAGTGGACTCTCGATTGATGAATCCAATGCGGATCGGGTTTCCGTGATGGTAGCAAGTGGAATAGGAGGAATAATCACACTTTCTGATCAAATTGGTGTTCTGAACAATAGAGGCCCCAATAGAGTTAGTCCATTTTTGGTACCTATGATGTTACCTGATATGGCATCAGGACAGGTATCAATGCTTTTAGGAGCAAAGGGGGCTAATTATTGCACCGTATCGGCTTGCGCAAGCGGGGCTGACTCAATAGGAATGGCATTTGAGGCTATTCGCAGAGGGGATGTAGATGCCGCCGTTACGGGAGGTGCAGAGGCTGCTATATGTCCGGTAGGAGTTGCGGGCTTCAATGCTTGTCAGGCTTTGTCGAAAAGAAATGATGACCCGAAGACAGCATCCAGACCGTTTGATGCTGACAGAGATGGATTTGTCCTAGGTGAGGGTGCGGGAGTACTTGTACTTGAAAGTCAAACTTCCATGGAAGCACGGGGTGCTGAACCAATTGCTGAAATGATTGGTTATGGAGCCACAGCAGACGCATACCATATAACCCAGCCTGGTCCTGAAGGTGAAGGGGGGGCAAGAGCGATGAATATGGCTCTCCGTAAAGCAAATATTGCGCCGGAAGAGGTCGATTACATCAATGCTCACGGTACATCTACCCCTCTAAATGATAAGTTTGAAACAATGGCAATGAAATCTGTTTTCGGAGAACACGCATACAACATCCCTATAAGTTCAACTAAGTCCATGACAGGGCACCTTCTGGGAGCAAGTGGAGCATTGGAGGCAGCCATAACCGTAATGGCTCTTAAAAACCAAACAGTTCCTCCCACAATTAATCTACAGAATGAGGACCCTGACTGTGATCTTAATTACACCCCAGGATCCCCTAAGCCGTTGGCAATTGGCACTGCTATGAGCAATTCTTTTGGTTTTGGCGGGCATAATGCGTCTTTAATCTTTCAAAATCTTAGCTGACTATATAGGGTCGAAAATATTGAAATATGACAAATGGGTAGTGCTGCCAAAGGCTAACGATTCGGAGATTGAGGCACTAGGGGTGGGGGATGTGGAGTCTAGCCTGTTGGTTCACAGAGGGATATCTACGGTGGAGGACATGGATGAATTTTTATCGCCAACACTTTCCTCCGTCCATGACCCCTTTTTACTACCGGATATGACTGTATCGGTTGATCGATTGATGAAGGCGGTCGATATGGGAGAAACCGTGGGTGTATTCGGGGACTTTGATACGGATGGAATATCTGGGACTGCACTTTTGACCCGAGGGCTAGAAAATCTGGGGTTGGAAGTCTTCCCGTATGTACCTCACAGGGTGGAAGAAGGTCATGGTATAAGCATCCAGTCGCTGGAATTCTTTTCTTCTAAAGGAGTAACTCTCCTGATGACAGTGGATTGCGGTGTTTCATCAGGTGAAGAAATCCAGAAAGCTCTCGACAGGGGTATAGAGACTATAATTACGGATCATCACACTGCAGTTGATAACCTCCCGAACGCTACTGCAATCGTAAATCCTTCCTTTCCGGATTCTCCCTACCCTTTCAAGTACCTGACTGGTGTGGGCACGGCCTTTAAGGTCATGCAAGCTCTCTACGAAAGAAAGGGGATTGAATTACCAGAAGAATTGTATGTATACGTGACCTTAGGGACAATATCTGATGTAGGTTTGATGAGGAATGAAAATCGATACTTAGTTAGTAAGGGTATGGATGTTTTGAGAAAATCCGAATTCGTAAGTATCGACGCCTTGATAAAAGCCTCTAACGCTTCCAAAAGGAATCTTTCAACTCAAGACATGTCATTTGGAATTATTCCNCGGATAAATGTTGCCGGTAGATTNGATCATGCAAATTTAAGTTTAATGTTNTTACTTACCTCNGATGAAACTGAGGCCAACAGACTAGCTCAAAAATTAGATGAAATGAATAAAAAAAGACAGCATCTAACAGAAGAAGCTATGCAAGAGGCAGAAAAGCAAATTAAAAATGATTTCAAGGATGGAATACCATCAATAATATTTGCAGGAAAATCGAATTGGATTCCTGGAATTTTGGGATTGATCGCTGGCAGACTCTCCGAGGAATATAATCGACCGGCTATCGTCGCATCCGGAGATGGTGAAATGTTTAGGGCGAGTGCAAGGAGCATACCAGAATTTAATATGATCCAAGCTCTGGACATGTGTAGCGACAGATTTGAGCAATATGGCGGACATCCTATGGCAGCCGGATTTTCAATAAGAAAAGATAATCTGCGAGAATTTAGAAAAGAGATGTCTGTTGTGGCAGATGAATTCATGTTTGGGGTCGATGTCGGCACTACTCTTACTATAGAGGCAGAGATACCACCCTCTTGGGTCAATAGTGATACTCTAAGTTTTTTAAACGCGATGGAACCTTATGGTGAGCAAAATCGAGAACCGATTTTTATGACATCATCCATGAATATAGTAGATGCTAAACGGGTTGGTGCTAATAAGAATCATTTAAAGATGACCATGGAATATCAGGGACGTCTGTACGAGGGCATCGCCTTTAGGCAAGGTGATAGATTCGATGAATGCAAAGGTTTGGTAGATTTAGCGTATAGACCAGAGATGAACTATTGGAATGGCAAATATAATCTCGAATTTATTGTTTCAGATTTTCGGCGCAGTAATTAATCGCCGCTTTGTGCTCTTCTTCTCTCTGCTCTGCTCGGTTGCGGTACAGCCTCAATCATTTCGCTTCTTATTTGATCAGGGCTCCCGAACCTCGCTTTATATACCAGAATTGGTATCATTATGACGACCACAGCAATAGATATAAATTGAGCTTCCTGTAGACCCAATCCCCATATTCTATCTTCCCTTAAGAACGTAATTAGGAATCTTCCAGTGGAATATAAGGCTAAGTATAGGCAGAACAACATTCCTGCTGGTTTTATCCGGTCCTTTAAGTTCCATATTAGCATGAGTGCGGTCAAATTCCAGAATATTTCGAATGCTATCACGGGGTGTACCGATGTGTTCAACCCAGTGTTAGAGCAATATACGGCGGCGCTTTGGGCGTTTGTCCAAATGAATCCAAAAAAATAGTCGGTTGCTTTCGCGCAATGTTCTCCATTTACGATGTCCCCTAACCGTCCTATGGATTGAACGATAAGCATAGCAGGAGCAGTTAAGTCGGCTATCTGCAGAACAGGCATTTTTTTTATTGCGCCGTATGCTATACCTCCTATAGCACCTCCTAGTATTCCTCCCCAAACTCCTATACCGCCAGACCATATTGCAAATATTTGAGAAGGATTTTCTAGGTAGTTGGGACCAGTTTGTAAATGATCTATGACGTGGACGAGCCGTGCACCAATAATGCCGGATATGATTGCCCATACAGCGATTGAATAAACATCGTCCGGATTTATATTTCTAAGAGGAGCCCATCGTCCCACTAGGAACACGGCAGCAGCTACCGCAATAAAGCTAAAAACCCCATGCCAACTTAACAAAAAGGAGGAAGACTCAATGAGGAATGGTCCGGTTATTATTTCAATCATAGTTTTTTCATAAAAGTTTAGAACTGCCCAATAATTAGGATTAATTCTTATCCTGCTTTGGAGCGATGTCAAGGTAAGATTTAACTAAAATTACTTGCCATGGGTATGTTTGGATATCAAATGATTATTAAATCAAATAATATTCTTTTCTTAATTGGAGATTTTTTAGAATATTTGTTGGTAGAAAGGGCTTGTTCACAGAATACACTTTCATCCTATCGTAGCGATCTGTATCAGTTCACAGAACAAATAGGTAAGACGGATGTACATCAAATAAATTCGACGGATATAGACAAATTTTTGAAATTTCTTTCAGACAAAGGATATCTTTCAGCGACAAAAGCTAGGAAATTGGCCTCGGTAAGGTCGTTTGTATCTTACCTACATTCGGAGGACCTGATTCTAAGTGATCCTACCGACTTGATTCCTAACCCCAAAAGATCTAAACATTTGCCTACAGTCCTTAAATTTTCAGATGTCAAAACTTTATTGGACCTACCATTAAAGATTTCCTCATCAATAGAAGCTATGCGCGATGCAGCTATGTTACAAATAGCGTATGCAAGTGGACTAAGGGTAAGCGAAATAATAAGCTTGGATGTGGAAGATATAGATTTTACAGCGGAGTCTGTAAGGTGTTTGGGGAAAGGTTCCAAGGAAAGGATAGTACCGGTGCATAAGAAAGCATTGGAGATTATAGATGTGTATTTAAGTGAGGGGAGAAAAAAATTTAAGAATAAAGGTCTGAAGGCACTTTTTTTGAATAAAAGAGGCGACCGTCTTACTAGGCAAGGATTTTGGGGAATTGTGAAAAAATATGCCCAAATTATTGGGTTGGAAAATACGATGACTCCTCATACTTTAAGACATAGCTTTGCCACACATTTATTGGAAGGAGGTGCCCCAATAAGACACGTACAAGAATTGCTTGGCCATGCTAGTATTTCAACAACCCAAATATACACTCATTTGGCTGTAGAATTTGTTAGAGATCAATACGACAATGCTCACCCAAGGGCTTAGCACCATTGGAGTGCGTCAAACAATAGTTAAATTACAAGAATAGGAAAACTTCATAGGAGTTGCAAAATGCCAAGCAAAGGAAAGCAAAGAGCATCAAGACAGGCGCAACTGAGGAATAGAAAAAGAAAGTCAGCAAAAAGTCAGGTTGTAGATTCCAGAACTGCAATTACAACTTCGCCCGCCGTGCAACCTGAATCTGACTCAATATCGCTGGAACAGCCGGGGACGAATCTTGAATCAAAACCTGTTCGCCAGGTATCTACAACAGTACAAGGGGGAGTGGGGGCATTAAGATATGAATATTTAGGCAGTGAAGTTAAGCGTATAGCAATTGTCGCTGCAATAATTGTGTTGGTACTAGTTGCTCTCTCTTTCACGTCCATCACTGCCTAATAAAACTGAGTAAGATTTTTGGTGGGTCTGTAATGGGGGCAGATAAATTTAACGAAAGACTAGCTCATGCCCCTACTGGTCCCGGGGTTTACCTTATGCGGGACGATCAAAACCTGATTTTATACGTGGGGAAAGCTAGTAACCTCAGAAATCGTCTCCGGTCATATTTTGTTCCTAAGTATCATGAAGACTTGAAAACTCGTGTTTTGGTTTC
>PBWI01000070.1 GCA_002728195.1 Chloroflexota bacterium | reverse complement strand
CAACCATAAAACCTCTAAATCAAATTCAAAACCCACCGAATACTCACCTAGCACACCTAATAATAAGCAATTTAGCTATGAAGATACCAGAACCTGTTAAAAATGTAGTACCCCCGGCGGATATTTAACTATACTTATCTCTCAAAAATCTACCAAACCAAAATTCTGATTGTGGCGAGGAACGCTATGCTAAATTTAGAAACATTACTACTAGAACTCTCAAACGCCCAAGGGCCCTCTGGATTTGAGAGCGAAGTTCGCCAGATAGTCCGTAAGGAATTGAAACCATATGTTACCTCCATGGAAACAGATGGTGTCGGATCACTTATTGGCTTGAAAACCGGCCCTCCCAATTCTCCCAAAATAATGCTTTCTGCTCATATGGATGAAGTTGGGTTATTGGTTCGATATGTAACACCAGATGGCTTCATCAAATTTCAGACTCTCGGCGGATGGCTAGACCAAGCAATAATTGGTCAACGGTGGCAAATAATGACATCGAAGGGGGGGGTTCTTGGAATAACAGGCATTAAAACACCTCACGTTATGTCTGCCGATGAAAGAGGAAAGATTTTCAAAGGTGAAGGACTTTTCATAGATGTTGGAGCTAAAGACAAATCAGATGCTGAAGATAGGTTGGGTATAAAACCTGGCGACCCAATAGCCCCTTGCGCTAAAGCAGAAAAATTAAATGGAAGTGACTTCATTTTGGGCAAAGCCTGGGACGATAGGGCAGGACTGGCAGTGATGATAGGAGTAATGGATTCAATAAAGGACAAGGATCTGCCTTTCAGTGTATACGCTGTGGCTACTGTACAGGAAGAAATTGGTCTTCGAGGAGCCCACACAAGTAGCTATGCTGTTCACCCTGACATAGGGCTAAATTTAGAATCTGGAGTGGCAGGCGACTACCCTAGTATTTCTCAATACGAAGCTCAGGAAAAACTCGGGGCTGGACCCGCAATATTCTTGCACGATTCGTCAATGCTTCCCAACTTAAATCTTCGTGACTTCGTCATAGAAACTGCAAAAGAAATCGATCTTCCGTTACAGTTCAATGTGCTAAGCGGCTACGGACAAGATGGGGCAGAAATGCAAAAAGCCTTTGAAGGGACTCCCGCAATAAACATAACCGTACCGACAAGGTATCTACACAGTCATAATTCTCTTATCAACCTGAAGGACGTAGAAAGTGCGATAAAACTGGTTGAAACATGCATATTGAAACTTGATCCTGCTGTAGTTGAAGGTTTGAAAAACTTTGATTAGCCTAACATCAAAAAGGTTCTATGAAATTTAAATCTACTCTTATAGTTGTTTTCAGCAAATTCCATACCGTGGTCCTTCGTATTACCAAAGGGAAATTGATGGGAAGGCTAGTTGGATTGGATATGCTTCTTCTAACTACAGTTGGGAAGAAGACAGGTAAGAAACGCTACACACCACTATTGTTCAAAAAAGTAGACTCCAATTATTACTGTGTAGGCTCTTTTGGAGGCAGCGATAAAGCTCCCCAATGGTACACAAATATTTTATCTAATCCCAGTGTTGAAATATTGGCGGAGGGTGAATTATTTGCTGCAAAGGCACATATATTGGAAGGTGAAGCCAAAGCGAATGCTTGGAATTGCTTAATAAATTTATACCCTAATTTTCAAAAGTATCAAGATAGAACCGATAGAGTTATACCTGTAATCAGATTTGAATACAGACCGATTCGTGATTGACTCCTACTATTAGTAGAACTAACATTATTCTGCAGATTCAAGTACTGTCTTAATCTGGAGCGTAACATTTTATAATGCGCTTGTAGCTCAGTTGGATAGAGCGCAGCCCTGCGAAGGCTGAGGTCGTGGGTTCAAGTCCCGCCAAGCGCGCTCTGGGTCTAGGGCGATTAGCTCAGTTGGTTAGAGCACCTGCTTTACACGCAGGGAGTCGGGGGTTCGAGTCCCTCATCGCCCACCATCCACCAAAGGCATCTTGATAGACCTTCATAAGGGAGAATTAAATGTCGTTTAGTAACAACCCACTTGTACTCGGGCCAAACGAGGGGAAACTTCTACAAATTTCAGATCACCCTCTTACATTCAAAGCCAGCAAAAATCAAACAAATGGAGCCTATTCTTTGTTTGAAGCAAATTTAATTGGAGGAGGTCCTGGACAGCATGTTCATTCCGACGAAGATGAAGCTATCTATGTCCTAGAAGGGGACCTCAACGTAAAACTTGGAGATGATATTTTCATTGCTAAGCCAGGTTCATTTATTTTCTTACCAAGAAATATAGTACACACCTTTTGGAAGGCTAACGAAAAGCCAGTCAAAATTCTCGTCATAATTTCTCCGCCAGAATTCGAAGAATTTTTCTTCGATATAGTAGGTGATGAACAAGAAATTGACGGGGAGAAATTTGGCAAACGGGCTATGGAGATTTCAGACAGTTACAATGTTGAATTTGTAGGCCCCCCCCTAGGGTAATAGGTTCAAGGGCTACAAACACCCACCACTAGCCAATATAAACCTATTGCCACAGCTCCAAATAATAGTCCCCTGAGAAATCCCTTCATACCATCAGCCTTTCAATTAAAAACTTGTATTCCGCTTCTTTTGATGTCATAAATTGCTACTTCATTCCCATCTATTCACCCTTACTCACTTGTGCGATCATATTAATAGATAATGTTAAATAAAGTTAAGGAAAAGACTTGAAAGAAGAGCTAAAAACTGTACATAAGGAAGCAACAAAAACAGCTAATCTCATCACAGAAAATATAAGTAGAGTCATCATTGGAAAACAAGATTCTATAGAACTCGCTACTGTCGCACTGATGAGTGGCGGCCACATTTTAGTTGAAGATGTCCCAGGAGTTGGGAAAACGATTTTAGCCCGAAGTCTGGCTATTTCTAGTGGATGTACTTTCAAAAGGATTCAATTTACACCTGATTTACTCCCTACGGATGTTAGTGGGGTTTCTATATACAACCAAAAAAACGGTGAATTTGAATTTAGAGAGGGTCCAATAGTCTCTCAAGTAGTTTTGGCAGATGAAATAAACAGAGCTACCCCGAAAACCCAATCTGCGATGCTAGAGGCCATGGAAGAAAAGCAAGTAACCATGGAAGGCATAACTAGAAATCTACCGAGGCCATTTATGGTTATCGCAACACAAAACCCTATTGAATATGAAGGAACCTTTCCGCTGCCAGAAGCTCAATTAGACAGATTCTTACTAAAAGTCAATCTAGGTTACCCTGATGAGGTTGAGGAAATCTCAATTTTGAATAACCAATCCCAAATTCACCCAATTGACAATATTTCGGCGGTTGTAACTCCTCAAATGGTCACCGACATGCAAGACACTGTTAGATCCGTATACTCAGACAATTTAATAAAAGAATACATTGTGAAAATAGTTGCTCAAACTAGAAATATGTTGGAACTAAACTTGGGTAGCTCCCCTAGAGGCTCAATAGCATTGCATAGAGCGAGCCAGGCACTGGCTTTATTACGGGAGAGAGATTATGTGCTCCCAGACGATGTCAAACAGTTGGCCCCGTCCATCTTGTCTCACCGACTTATTCCCTCCCCTTCATCACGAATGAACGGATTGGAACCGGAACAGATAATTAAAGATCTAGTGAAAACTATCCCCATTCCTGGAGAAAAATCTCAAAATTGGCTGAGGAGATAGGCTAATTACAAAAATTAGATTGGTCCCAACCCCACGATTTTATCTGATAATTGTAATTTTGATTGTCACTCTTGTGACCGGACTAGCCACTGGGTTTGGACTTTTCTTCAGGCTGGGTTACATAATCTCTGTGGTCTGCATCATATCCCTGCTCTCCGTCTACCTAAATGCTAGAAAACTTGAGGTCACCATAGATCGACGAAATCACCTACTTAGCGTAGGAGAACAGATAGACAAAAGAATAAGTATTCGGAATCTCAGCATGATACCGAAAACGCTATTAATGGCTACAGATATCACGACAATACCCAAATATACCAGTTCATACGCATTGGGCCTTACCACAAAAGGGTACAGGTCTTGGCGATCAACAGACAAGGCTTACCACAGAGGTTTATTCCAAATGGGGCCTGTAGAAATATCCACAACCGATCTTCTTGGTATTTATAGAGCCAATACACTTCACGGTTCTCCCGACAAGATAATGATATATCCCAAGATACATGATTTGAAAAATTTCCAAACTGGAAACAGTAATTTAACCAATGAATGAATGGCGAGAAGAAGGTCCAACATTTTATCTCCACATGCTTCAAGTGTAAGAGAATACGCCTATGGTGACAGTCTAAGTCGCATACATTGGAAAAGTACGGCCAGATCCGGAAGGCTTATGTCGAAAGAATTCGACGTAGGAACATCCAATGAGGTCATGATATTGAATGATTTAAATGATTCAGTGCATGTCGGTGAGTTAGATGAAAGCAGCATTGAACTCTCAATCTCCTTGGTGGCCTCGTTATGCAAAAAATACATCAATTCAAATACTCCGGTCGGATTCCTGAGTTATGGAAAAGAACGTTATCATTTACCTCCCAGCACAGGGTCATCTCATTTTGATAGAACAATGGAAATTTTGGCACAAGCTCAATCTAGTGATGATAAGAAATTACATCAAATTTTGAATGAAGAAAGAAATATATGGATTAACTACACTTCTATTATCGTCATAACCCCATCCAATAACATTGAATGGGTTAGTGCGCTTTCAGAGTTAACTCAGTTCAACATAAACATCACTGTGATATTGATCGATCCTATTTCATTTTCAGGTGACGGTGATCAAACGGATGTGATATCCACCCTAGCCAGTATAGGCATATCTCCATTTATATTGAGAAAAGGCGATTCAATGGAAGCTGCTTTATCTCGGTCCTTCTCCCGGGCAGACAGTTCAAAATTAGCCGGACTATCATCAAGATGAACAGGAATGTATCAATAGCCGAATTATTGAAGCCACAGCTACCGACTTCAACTAAAAAAGGTACTGTATTAAATATTTTAAAGAGCTTTTTACCTGATCAAGGAGTTATGCTCTATTTCATTCTTTTACTTTCACTTCTTTGCACAGTAGATATTGTGGTTATGGGTAACTGGGTAAAGACTCCTGGCATTTATTCTTCTATTTTGATTTCCAGCTTTATCCCGGTATGTTTTGCACGCATCAAATTGCATTCTTTTTTTATACATGTAATTTCATTGATAGTAGGAATGAGTTTCGTCCTTTACCAGACACTAACTCTTATAAAAGACATGCCATTTTTGGAGAAGGTGTCAGAACTGAAATTGAGGTTAGATTATTGGTATGGAATAGCAACTAGCGATGGTATCAGCACTGATTTGATCCCTTACACGATTACTCTGTTAAGTCTCTCTTGGATACTAGGGTACGTTTGCTCATGGTTTACCTTTAAACACAATAACATTTGGATTTCAATCGTACTTAATGGAGTATCCATACTCACATGTCTAAGTTTCCTGCCCCAAGAATACAGTTCAAGATTCTATCTCTATGCATTCACAGCCATGATTCTGATAACTCACATTACAACAGTAAAACAAAAACATGACTGGATTAGAAATGGAACCTCATTCAATAAATGGGATGGTTGGCTCACTTTAAATTCCGCTATCTGGTATAGCCTTGCAATATTGGTGATTGCCACTGCCATACCTATGAAAATTTATGTGTACAGACCCGTAGCTGATGCCTGGAAGGACGCTAGAACCCCAATAGCTCAGATCGAAGAGGAGTTTGCTCGTCTTTTGGGAAGTGTCCCATCAAGAACCCAACAAAATGGCCGATTCTTTGGCAAATTTTTGCCTTTTATAGGTTCTATTTCCTTTAGAGAAGAGGGGGTATTAACCACAAAATCTGATTATCCCAACTACTGGATTTCTCGAACTTATGACACCTACACTCATGAAGGTTGGATATCCGGTGAAACAAATACTATTGATATCAGAAAAAATTCCAATTTTGATAATACAAAAGGACTAAAATCAACGAAACCGGTTAAACAGTTGATGCAAATGTCATTCCCTTCAGACCAATTTTTTGCTGGTGGAAGTATTTCTAGTGTCAGTGAACCCGTCGAACTAGAATCTCTAAAACCAAAATCCTTTCAGTTATCAATTGGAGACGATATAGTCGACAAATCTGTTCCAGAAGATCTACAGGTGTTTGAATTAGAATTAGAAAACTTTCTCCTAGAAGACCCTAGTGGAATAAAATATGGAAGATATGGAAACTTTTTGGCCAACAACCTGCCAAAAGAATACAAATATGTAAACACCACATCCAGCGAAAATGATACAGAAATCATTAATTTAGTCCGTGAGATGCCACCGAATTTAGATATTGTGGACTGGAACCTATCTCGGCAAATTCCAGCGAACAAGAAATTAACGATGGTTTCTCATGTATCCGTATCGACCCCTGAGGACCTGAGAAACTCTAGCCAAAAGTACCACGGGTTCATAAAAGATCACTATCTTGATTTGCCTGAAGATATGCCTCGTAGAATATCTAACCTAGCCCAGCAGATAACTTCTAAAGAACCAACCCCATATGACAAAGCTGTGGCCATTGAAAAGCATCTACGAAGTGGCAATTATGTGTACTCTCAAAAAATTTCCACGCCTCCTGTTGGGGCCGACGGAGTGGATTATTTTTTATTCACTAGCAAAGCCGGATACAGCGATTATTTTGCTTCCGCCATGACTGTAATGTTGCGTGATTTGGGAATTCCGTCACGACTAGCAACAGGGTATTCATCCGGATCATATGATTCCGAAGATGATATTTCAACAATCAAAGATTCAGACAGTCACGGGTGGGTTCAAGTATATTTCCCCAGTTATGGATGGATTGATTTTGAACCAACTCCAAATTGGGAAAAACCTTCCAGAGATTTAAGAGAGAAAACACCTTCATCATTCATAAGGTCTGAAAGTATTTACAAGGATGGAAATTACCCAAAACTACCAGACGATTTCTATGATGAACTGGGTCCCGAAGGTGAAGCTGTCACCACTGGTACTACGAGCATTGATATATTAACTCAAAAAAGTATTTTGATACCTCTATCTTTAATATTTTTGTCAGCGGTCGTGTTATTGTTCATAACGACGTTTTGGAAATACGGTCTCACCAGATTATCTCCAACCGAAAGAATTACAACCAAAATGTACCGTTTAGGTAAATTAGCTGGCATATCAAAAAATAATTATCAAACCATAGAAGAGTACTCTCTATTATTGTCTACCAAATACCCGATAATAAGCTCAGATATATATAAAATAACCAACGCATATATGATAGAAAAATATTCTAGCCACGCCGCTAATTACAGTGATTTGGAATCAGCATGGGCTAATATAAAATCCTATGTAATCAAGGATCTTGTTATGCGTATTTTCCAATGGACCCAGAAAAATGGCACCTACAAATCTAATTAATACGAAGTTCCAATGCGTCTTTGGTTGGATAGCTCTAGAGAAGAGTCCAAAAGGTGTTACCCGTTGTTCCTTACCCCAAACGGACAAAAATAGCTGTATAGAAGAAACTCTAGAATGGAGCTCGGAATATACAAATCGAACCGCCTTATTTGCCGAAGAAATCAGAGAATTAAATGACTATCTTGAAGGTAGGAAGTCTTCCCTCCATGACATATCTTTGGATATTTCAACAGCTCCTAAGTTCTATAAAAAGGTTTGGAATGTCTGCAGAACAATACCAATAGGTACCACGAGATCATACAAATGGGTCGCTACCCAAAGTGGTAGCCCAAAGGCTGCCAGAGCCGTAGGCCAGGCAATGGCCAATAACAAAATAACACTTATAATTCCGTGTCATAGAGTAATAGGGGCGAACGGCAATCTGACGGGATTCGGCAAAGGAAAAACTAGATTAGATCTAAAATTATCCCTGCTAGAACTTGAAGAGAATTATCTTCTAAAACATTAAACTCTGTATCGTAACCTTACCTGATGAACCAATGACCTCCGTCAATCTGGTTTCCAGTTCCGGTGTTGCATCTATTCGTACTGGGGGCCATTCCATCACTACAACCGAGGATTCTGTCTCAATTTCAATTCCAACCTCATCATTACCAGTGGACCCCAAAAGTAGTCTTTTTACATCGTCAAGAAGCATTTGGTCATTACCAGCATCATCAGACTCTCTGATAGACAAGATGAGTTTTTTCCTATTAGCAACAGTTTTGTTGGATTCGTTATGATTCCCATTCTGGATTTGATTCATGTTTGCATTATTGTCAGTGCCATTGCCGAGTAATGCCGAGGAAGCATTTGTATATGCTTCCTTTGTTCTATGTTCCCCTTCTTCAAGAATCTTATCCAAATTAATTTCATTTGCTTCAGTCACGCTTATTGTTACTTCTCCATCTCTCTCTCTTAAATTACCTTTCAACTTAATTATGCGACCAGGATCCCATAATTCAGACGTCTTATTCAAAACATCTTCCCATACCACAGCTTCCAAACTGCCATCCAATACTTCCATACCGATCACCTTGAATGGACGATTATCTCTGGTAAACCTATCTACAACGGTAGAAATTTGGCCAGCCAAGGTTACTGATTTTGAACCATTAACTCTTTGCAGTTGAGTCAACATCACGGAAACATCTTCCCCAAACCCACCAAGTAATTTACCAAGATTACTAGCACCTGAAATGCTCATCCCCATTAGCTCTACCTCCCAAATCCTCTTTTGATGATCGGAGGTGGAAGAGAATGGTATTTCTATTGATGACAAGGAGCTGCCTACTGAGTCGCCCAACATTTCAAACATAGTCGATTGATTTGAATTCCTTATATTGGCTTCATCCTGAGCCAAAGAATTTATCCGATCACTCACTTCCAATACGCCGGTCCTGTCTCCAAAACTATCAAAAGCGCCAGACATTACCAAACACTCAATTGCCTTTTTATTTAGTGAGCTTATATCCCCTTCATGGCATAATTCCTCAATTGTGGCAAACGGACCTTTTTCTTCCCGTGACTGTAAAAATGGCACCAGAGCTTCAGAACCAATATTTTTGATGGCAGCTAACCCAAACCTGATGGACTTCTTAGAATCGGATTCATCTTCAATGGTAAATTTAGAATAACTTTTGTTTATATCGGGCGGTAATACTTCTATCCCCATCCTACGACAATCAGCCACTGCAGCAATCAAACGATCTTTTTTATCCATATATGAATTCATAAAAGATGCCATATACTCCGCCGGATAATTCGCTTTCATGTAGGCTGTCCAATATGAAACCATCCCGTAGCTTACGCTATGTGCTTTATTGAATGCATACCCAGCAAAAGGCTCTATCAGATCGAATACTTGAACAGCTAAAGTTTCGGGGTGTCCCCTATCCAATGCCCCAGTTATGAATTTCGTCTTTTCTTCTGCCATTATTTCTGGGGCTTTTTTACCCATCGCCTTTCTAACAATGTCGGCCTCCCCCAAGGAGTACCCAGCAAATTCCCTTGCTATATGCAACACTTGATCCTGGTAGACAATCACCCCATATGTCTCCTCTAGTATCTCTTCCATAGCAGGGTGTATGTAAGTGACCTGCCTCCTTCCATGCTTTCCATCAATAAAAGTACCAATGTGATCCATAGGACCTGGCCTAAATAGAGCTATCATTGCCGCAACATCACCAAGAGTGGAAGGTTTGAGTTCCTTTATATGCCTAGTCATCCCAGCGCTTTCTAATTGGAATACTCCAACTGTTTCACCCCTAGATAAAATATCGAAGGTCATTTGATCATCTAATGGTATGGATTGGAGAGTTAGATCTTCATCGTAATTAAGTTTTATGAGTTTGAGACACTCATCTAAAACGGTCAGATTAACAAGGCCAAGAAAATCCATCTTAAGTAACCCCAATGCCGCTACAGGTTCCATAGAATATTGGGTCATTACTGCACCCTCATCATCCCCGCGTGAGGTAAATTCAAGCGGTACCACATCGTTAAGTGGTTCCTTGGATATCACAACACCTGCAGCGTGTAGGCTTTTATGTCTTGTAACCCCTTCAAGCTGCTTTGCTGTATCCATTAATTTTTGAACATCAGGATTACTTTGGTATACCTTGTTCAGATCTTGGCTTTCATTCATCGATGATTCAAGATCTATATTAAGTCGTTCAGGAATCATCTTGGCCACCCTATCTACACTTTCAAGAGACATACCCAACGCTCTACCTGCATCCCTCACTGATTGACGAGCCCCAAAGGTACCAAAGGTGATGATGTGGGCCACATGTTCTCTCCCATAGCGAGCGGAACAATAATTAATGACCTCTTGCCGTCTATCATCTTGGAAATCCATATCAATATCTGGCATTTCTTTACGTTCAATATTCAAGAATCTTTCAAATACCAACTTAAACGGCATCGGATCTACATCTGTCACCCCCAAACAATAGAGCACAAGACTCGCTGCCGCACTGCCTCTTACTGTGAAAAATATGTCGTTTTCCCTAACAAACCTAGCGATATCCCAAACCACCAAGAAATAATCCGGGAAACTGGTTTGCTCTATTACCTTTAATTCATATTCCAATCTAGATTTATATTCTTTATTTTTATTCCGAACCTTTTCTTCATATCCTTTCCAGCAGATTTCAGCCAAATACTGATCCGATGTCATTCCTTCGGGAACTGGGAACTCTGGTAGCCGTGCCTGGGAGAAATCTAATTCCAATTCGCACATTTCTGCTACCATTTCAGTGTTAGTAATAGCTTCGGGAGTATCTGAAAAAAGTAACTGCATTTCATCATGTGTCTTGAGATGATAAGAGTCTTCTTCAAATCTCATTCTTCGGTCATCTTGTATATTTGTATTAGTTTGTATACACAATAAAACTTCATGGTCTATGGAATTTTCTTGATTTACATAATGTGAATCGTTTGTGGCAACCAAAGGAATTTTTGTTTCCTTATTTAACTGGAGCAAACCTTGATTTATCTCAGGTAGCTCTGGAACACCGCCGTGCTGCATCAATTCCAGGTAATATGTGCCAAAAACCTCTTTATACCATCCAGCCACGTCTTTCGCCTCACTATACCTGCCTTGTGCGATTAACCACGGCACTTCACCACTCGGGCAACCTGACATTACGGTCAAACCTGAGGAATGTAATTCAAGCAAGTCTCTATCCACTCTAGGGCGTCGGTAATAACCTTCTAGATGGGAGGATGTCACTAACTTAACAAGGTTTTTATATCCAGTCGCGTTTTTAGCTAGAACTGTAAGGTGATGAATCTTGTCTACCGGATTACGATCGAAACGGCTTCCAGTGGCCACATACATTTCACAGCCAATGATTGGTTTAACCCCTTTGTTTTTAGCCTTTCTATAAAAATCAACCGCTCCGTAAAGTCCACCATGATCAGTTATGGCCAAACTATGCATACCAAGATTCGCGGCCTTATCTACTAAGGGGTCTAATCTTGCTAGTCCATCCAACATACTATATTCAGTATGCACGTGTAAGTGAGTGAACAAATAACGCCCCTTGAAATTTTTTTAGTCAGTATGGTCGATAAATTCGATCTCAACTAAATTGTATACAATGTGATTATAGTGCCACATGTATCTTTATGTGCAAGGTATCCCAATGAAATTAAAGTCCAATTTCAAAAAAAAAGGCCCTCAGGTTTAGCTGAAGGCCTTTTAATATGCTAAGAATTTTCTCTTAGTAATCCATTGGAGGCATAGCCGGTGCTGCTGGTGGAGCTGCTTCCGGAATATCACTTATCAAGGATTCAGTAGTAAGCACCATGGCTGCCACGCTAGATGCATTCTCTATAGCAGCTCTTGTAACTTTTGCTGGATCCATAATCCCTTGCTCTAGCAAGTTTCCGTAAACTCCAGTTTCAGCATCATACCCATAATCTCCGTCACCCTTCAATGTTTCGGCTAATATAACTTCTCCTGAAACACCCGTGTTTTCGGAAATCAGCATAAGAGGCTTTAGTAGCGCCTCCTTCAGTATGTTAACTCCTGTTTGCTCATCTCCTTTGAGGTCCACGCCGTCCAAGGATTCTCGAGCTCTAATCAAGGCTAATCCGCCACCAGGCACAATTCCTTCTTCAACGGCAGCTCTTGTTGCTGAAAGAGCATCTTCTACTCTGTTCTTTTTTTCTTTTAGTTCTACTTCTGTAGCAGCGCCAACTTTTATGATGGCAACACCACCAGATAATTTAGCGAGCCTTTCCTGAAGTTTTTCCCTATCGAAATCGGAAGTCGTCTCCTCAATCTGAGCCCTTATTTGGTTTATTCTCCCTTGAATTTGACTTTCGTCCCCGTGGCCTTCTACGAAGGTTGTTTCCTCTTTACTGGCCACCACACGACGAGCGCGACCAAGGTCTTCAACAGTTACTGAATCAAGTTTCCTTCCAACTTCTTCACTGATTACAACCCCTCCAGTCAAAATCGCCATATCTTCTAACATGGCTTTTCGTCGGTCACCAAACCCAGGAGCTTTTACAGCTAATACATTTAGGGTGCCTCTCAACTTATTAACCACTAGGGTTGCCAATGCTTCCCCTTCGATATCTTCCGCGATAATTATCACGTTTTTGCCAATCTGCAGTACTTTCTCAAGCGCTGGAAGTAAGTCCGATACGGCAGAAACCTTTTTATCGGTTATTAATATATAAGGATCTTCAATTGAAGATTCCATCCGATCTTGATCACTTATGAAATATGGCGAAATGTAGCCTCGATCAATCTGCATCCCTTCTACGAATTCCTGCTCGTAATCGAGCCCTTTCGACTCTTCAACAGTAATCACCCCATCCTTACCAACTTTCTCCATAACGTCAGCAATGAGATTGCCCATATCGTCATCATGAGCAGACAGAGATGCCACTTGCCCTATCTGGACTCGCCCCTCAACTGAGGTAGACATACCCTGCACGGCAGAACGCAGTGTCTCAACACCCTTATCAATCCCTCTTTTTATAGCCATGGGATTTGCTCCAGCAGCTATATTCTTAAATCCTTCGTGAATGATTGCTTGAGCCAATACTGTTGCCGTTGTTGTACCGTCACCCGCAACATCATTAGTTTTACTGGCCGCCTCTTTTAAAAGTTGGGCGCCCATATTTTCAAAAGCATCTTCTAATTCAATTTCCTTTGCTATTGTCACACCATCACTGCAAACTTGTGGTGGTCCGAATTTTTTGTCCAAGACAACATTTCTACCCCTAGGGCCTAAGGTGACCCCAACGGTCTCAGCCATGGTGTCTATGCCACGCTTCATTGCAGCTCTGGCTTCTTCGCTGAAAGTAAGCTGTTTAGCCATTACTTCCTCCTACTTTTTCACTCGTAGATGTTAATTTCTATTTTGATTGTTATTTTTTAAATAAAATGTCGTCTTCTCTAAGAACCAAATATTCTATGTCGCCCTCTTTGTACTCTGTGCCAGCGTACTTGGAGTAAACGACAGTATCGCCAACTTCCAGTTCCATAGGCACTCTGGTACCATCATCTGTCAGCCTACCTGGTCCGGCAGCAACGATTGTGCCTTCCTGAGGCTTCTCTTTGGCTGTGTCGGGTATATATATCCCTCCGGAGCTCATCGCTTCTTCACCTTCTAAGGGCTCCACAACTACTCGATTACCCAGCGGCTTGAAAGAAGTAGTCATGAAATTAAACCTCCTAATCTACTTACTAAACCTGTTTTATATGAATACAATTCAGCTTCACATTTAAACCCTGGTAGCAGAGTTTAAAAAAAGCGCAGTTAATGGTAAATCAGCTACAAAATTATTGTCAACATCAGAACCAACTGAGCCTGGAATGTTAAAGGTTGACTCGAGCCATGTCAACTTTTGTTATTGGTTTAAGGTCATCCATTTCCCGCCATAGAACAAAAGTGGTGATCCTTTTGTCACCTCTATTTCAGATACCTGACCAATAAAAACTGTGTGATCCCCTTCCACATGAGCGTTAACAACATGGCAATCCATCGAAGCTAGAGAGCCTATCAAAAATGGGATGCCAGATCGTGTTAATTTGAAACTTGCAGGGCTTTTGTCATCATCTGAATTATCAGATTTGGCATAATATTCACCTATCGGCTTTTGATCTTCAGTCAGAATATTAATGCCAAATCTCCCACTTTGCTTCAAAATCGGAAAAGTTTTAGCAGAATGACCGACACAAACCATAGCCAGCATAGGATCAAGAGAAACAGAGGCTATCCCGTTTGCAGTCATCCCATGAACAGAACCATCTCCTTCTACGGTGGTTATCAGAGATACCCCAGTAGCGAAATTACCCCAGGCCTGCCTGAAAAGATCTGCATTAGACAAAATGAAGCCTCCATATTGTTAATTTTAAACTCTAGCAATTCTCGTACGTTTCTCGTACGTTTGCTGAATTATATAAAACTACAAATTAATTTGATATCACCGAAACTGCGAGCTAAGTCAACAATCAATTGACACCGATTCTTTTGGACAAATAGAATTCAACAATAATAATGAGAAGGACTTGGTGTATGGCGACGACGGCTTACATTTTAATTGAGACGGCTGCAGGCAAAGCGGGGGATGTTTCAGATGCCTTAAACGCCCTTGATGAAGTTGTTACAGTTGATGCTGTGATTGGGCCGTATGACATAATCGCTGTCACTAATACAGAAGGTCAAAACACAGTTGGGGACCTTGTAATATCAAAAGTACACGTAATTCCTGGAATCGTACGAACTGTGACCTGCTTAGCTGTGACCCCAAGTACAAAGTGAATATAGCTTCAAAATTTTCATCTAATAAGTTACGACATTAAGGAATTAAATATGAATTTCGAGTTTTCAGATGAAGAGGTTTCTTTCAGAAAAGAACTCCAGTCATGGCTAAAAGACGAATTAAAAGATAGACCCCAAGACACTGATTCAGACGGAGAATGGGCTTTTGGTCTAGAGATGCGCAAAAAACTTGCCGATAAAGGTTGGCTCACTATGGCTTGGCCCGAGGAGTACGGAGGGCAAGGCGTGTCCCACATGATGCAAGTGGTTTTCGCAGAGGAAATGTCCTACCATCGAGCTCCAGGTCGGGACGTTTTTGGTACTCGCATGATGGCTCCCACCTTAATGATTCATGGTACTGAAGAACAGAAAAAAGAATTCTTACCACCAGTGTCTAAAGGTGAAGTTCAGTGGTGCCAAGGTTATTCAGAGCCAGAATCTGGATCTGATCTAGCATCCCTTCAAACAAGGGCAGTGGAAGATGGAGATGATTTCATAATAAACGGTACAAAGATTTGGACTTCAAGCGCTCATAGGGCAGATCACATAATGGTCTTGACACGAACTGATCCAGATGCTCCAAAACATCGAGGAATAAGTTTTCTTTTATGTGACATGAACACCCCGGGGTTAACAGTGAATCCCATAATTAATATGGCTGGAGACCATGGATTCAACATGGTCACATTTGACAATGTCAGAGTTCCTAAAAAGAATCTCGTGGGAGAACAAAACAGGGGTTGGTATGTGGGAGCCACTTTGCTTGACTTTGAAAGGTCAGGTGTCGATTACTCGGCAGGGGGCAGGAGAGTCCTTGAAGAATTAACCGATTATGCTAAGAACAATAACCAAAACGGTTCATTGATATCAGACAATCCAATTATGCGTAACCGCCTTGCAAACCTGGCTATAGAAGTTGAAGTCAGTCGCTTAATTTCGTACAACATTGCATGGATGCAAGGAGAAGGTCTCGTACCTAACAAGGAATCTTCCATGGGAAAAGTAGTCGGGACGGAGCTTCAGCAGCATCTAAGTGAGACCGGTATGCAAATGCTTGGATTGCACGGACAACTGGAACCAGGATCGAAATACGCTCCTCTGGAGGGAAGAATAGAGCATATGCATTTAACCAACGTTTCTGAAACAATACAGGCAGGCACCTCCGAAATTCAAAGAAACATAATAGCCACACGAGGACTAGGGTTACCCAGAGGGTAAGTAAAGTAGTAGAATCAGTGACCTCAGATTGAAGGAGTAACAGTACTATGGATTTTAAATTTGAAAACGTCGACGAAGATTTTCGGTCAGAAATTAAGGATTTCGTTGAAAAAGAACTTCCTTGGAATTGGAGAGAACAAGATTTAGACCCTGAAGACGAAAAAGACTCGATCCTAGTCAGAGAATTCAAGAGGAAATTAGGGGACCAGGGATGGTTAACGATGGCTTGGCCTAAAGAATATGGAGGGCAGCAAGCAAGCCATATGAGACAAGTTGTTTTTAACGAAGAAATGGCATACAGAGGAATATCAGCGGGTGATGCCGGTATCAGAATGGTTGGGCCTATCCTCATGCTATATGGGACTGATGAACAAAAAGAACAGTTCCTACCAAAAATTGCCAGTGCAGAAATTGCTTGGTCACAAGGCTATTCTGAACCTGATTCAGGATCTGATCTTGCGTCCCTTCAAACTAGAGCCGTCGAAGACGGTGATGACTTTGTTGTGAGTGGGTCCAAGATTTGGAACTCTGCCCATGCTGATTCTGACTGGATGTTCATGCTGGTTCGTACCGAACCTGACGCTCCAAAACACAGAGGGATTAGCTTTGTGCTCACAGAGCTAGAAGGCCAAGAGGGGGTCACAATTGAAAAAATACCCATGATGTGGGACGCATATCGAGGTCTTGTAACTTTCGATAATGTAAGGGTACCTAAGAAAAATCTGGTTGGAGAACAAAACAGGGGCTGGTATGTCGGGGCTGCGCTTTTGGACTTTGAAAGGTCTGGAGTAGACAGGCCAGCGAGAGCTAAAAGAGTTCTTGAAGATTTGGTTGCATTTTGCAAAGAGAACAAGAAAAACGGTCGCCTACTAGCAGATGATCCTGTGATAAGGAACGAATTAGCTGACCTCGCTGTGCAAATCGAAACTACGCGACTAATGTGCTACAACGTAGCTTGGATGCAAAGCCAGGACCTTATACCAAACAAAGAGGCCTCTATTACGAAAGTTTATGGTACTGAAATGATAAATAGACTCTACGGGCTTGGGGTGAAGATTATGGGCATGTACGGGCAGCTAGACCCAGATTCCAAATGGGCCCCATTAAAGGGCAGAATCGAAAATGCATGGCTGCGTTCATTCGGTGGTATGGTGGCCGCAGGTACTTCAGAAATTCAAAGAAACGTTATTGCTCAGAGGGGATTGGAACTACCAAGAGGGTAAATACTTCAAGAGGGTAAATACTTAAGGTATTCCAACAACTTTTATATATAGGAGAGATCGAATGGATTTAGGATTAAACGAAGCACAGCAGATGCTTAAAACCACTGCTCAGGACTTTCTTTCAACTGAATGTCCCGATACATATGTTAGAGAAATGGAGGGAGACGAAAGAGGGTACACCCCGGAACTTTGGGCAAAAATAGCTGAACAGGGATGGTTGGGACTCATAATCCCAGAGCAATACGGGGGGGTTGAATTAGAATTTCAGGATTTGGTGGTTCTCCTAGAAGAGATGGGACGATATATGCTCCCTGGACCATTTTTCTCCACTGTTGTTCTGGGCGGCATGTCGATAATGGATGCTGGCAGTGAAGAGCAAAAGCAAGAATACTTACCAAGAATCGCAGAAGGCCAAATAATCATGACATTAGCATTAACTGAGCCTAGTGCAAGATGGGACGCCGCCGGTGTTGAACTGACCGCAAAAGCCGAGGGAGATTCTTACATTTTGAATGGAACAAAATTGTTTGTGCCAAATGCCCATGTATCGGACTATATGGTTGTAGCGGCTAAAACGGGAAGTTCAGATGAAGATATAAGCCTATTTGTAGTTCCAAGTCAGTCCGATGGAATAAGCCAGACTCTTTTAAAAACCATTGCTTCAGACAGGCAATCTGAGGTTGTATTTGACAACGTCAAAGTATCTTCCAGTGCCTTATTAGGTAATGAGAATAAAGGGTGGGAAACCATCAAGAAAGTCATGCAGTGGGGAGCCATTGGTAAATGCGCTGAAATGTCTGGCGGTGGGCAGCAAGTGTTAGATATGACAGTTGACTACGCCAAACAAAGAACCCAATTTGGACGCCCAATTGGAAGCTTCCAAGCAATTCAACACCACTGTGCGAATATGGCCACGGATGTTGAAGGCTCTAAATTCATCACATACCAAGCAGCCTGGCGATTGTCAGAGGGGCTACCAGCTGAAAGGGAAGTGGCTATGGCAAAAGCGTGGGTAAGTGATGCCTACCGAAGAGTTTGCGCTCTTGGCCACCAATCCCATGGTGCCATTGGTTTCACTAAAGAACATAATATGCAGCTATACTCCCGAAGGGCCAAGGCATCTGAAATCATGTTTGGAGATACAGATTTCCATCTTGAAAATGTCGCAGAGATAATAGGCTTATAGAAGCAATAGCCGCTATTAATTTGAAAAAGCCCTTGTCTGGTTGGCAAGGGCTTTTTTGGTAATAAGATTTATGAATCTACAAAACGCACATATAATTTGCAAGGATCTTTTTAAGATATTCAAGGTCGCTGACCTTGAAGTTGTGGCATTACGGGGGTTAGATCTTATAGTCAATAGATCAGAAGTAGTCGCATTAGTGGGAGCAAGTGGCAGCGGTAAAAGCACATTATTAAACATTCTTGCGGGATACGATCTTCCCTCAGCCGGGCAAGTAACTATTGACGGCAAAAACCTTATCGACATGAAAGGTCGTGAAATAGAACAGTTTCACAGAGAAGAAGTTGGTTTTATATGGCAGGAAGCGTCCCGAAATCTTTTACCATATTTGACGTCCATCGAAAATGTTGAACTGCCCATGCTCCTAACTGACACATCAAACAAGGAAAGAAGAGAACGAGCAGAACACTTATTAAACATGGTTGGAATGAGTCACAGATTAACCCACACTCCGGACCAGCTTTCAGGTGGAGAACAACAAAGGGTAGCTATATCAGTCGGTATGGCAAACAGCCCTTCTTTGATACTTGCAGATGAGCCAACCGGCGAATTAGATGACAAAACAGCTGCAGATATCCTAGATTTATTAGGAGAGATAAACCAAGTAAATAAAACAACCATCGTGATAGTAACTCACGACCCTGATATAGCGTACAAGGTAGGACGTGTAGTAGTTATTAAAGATGGTAAAACTTCTTCTGAGATATCTAGACAAGATAAAAATGTTCAAATTAGCGGGAATGTAGACAAAGAAACCCCTCTAGAAGAGTCTCTATTGGTAGATTCTAACGGAAGAATTCAAATACCAGAAGATTTGATCGAAACAGTAGGGATTGCAGAAAAAGTTAGCGCGCAAATTAAAAATCAGGAGATAATCATAAAACCTTCTGAGTCACAGCGCCAAACATAATCTAAATGAATGCTCAAAACGATTTACTGCAACTCATAAATGTATCTAAATCTTATCTGTCTGATACAGAAACTGTAACACCTTTGAAAGAGATCAATATGACAGTCTGCGAAGGACAATTCATAGCTATTGTAGGGAGATCAGGGTCAGGGAAAACAACACTTTTAAATGTGATGGCAGGACTAGATAAACCAACAAGTGGTGAAGTTCTACTTCAAGGGGAAGATGTAGCTCTCATGGACGAAAATTCTTTAACCAAAATAAGGCGGAGCAAAATAGGTTTTATATTCCAATCTTTTGGACTACTCCCCCTTCTCTCAGCCTTTGAAAATGTCGAACTACCTTTAAGGATTTCTGGAATGGACCACTCACAGCGGCTAGAGAAAACGAATAATGCACTAGATATGGTGGGTCTTTTAGCTCGCTCTAACCATAGACCATACGAGCTCTCAGGAGGTGAACAGCAAAGAGTTTCGATAGCGAGAGCCATCGTTGGCAATCCAGCTTTAATATTGGCGGATGAACCCACCGGAGAGCTTGACTCCAATAACGCTAAGTCGATATTTGGATTATTCAAAGATATGGTCGCAGATCAGGGAATGAGTATCATTGCAGCAACGCACGATTCTTCCTTATTGTCGATGGCCGACGAGGTTAAGGAAATTAAAAATGGATCCTTGCAGGCAGCTATTACAGATAAGCTAAGATACCGTTAATTGTCATTTATTTGATAGAAAATACATTTATCCGCTCTATATCGTGGTGTATTATTAACTTAACCCTTTGTATAAAGACTAACGCATTGTTCTGGAAATGCGGTTCTCAACATTTAATAATTGTGAGATCTGTATTTGAAAAAGAAAAATTTCGAACCTGAACTAAACGAGCGATTAGACAAACTTCTATCCAAACCGCTTTCCGATATTATTGGCAACAAAAAACAAAATCATGTCACAATGGTGACTTGCTATTCCTATTACTGCCCGTTTTCCAGAAAATGTGTAAACAAAACGAAAAACCCCTCCAAGATTTCTGTAAGGAAATGTCTCAGATTCCTACCAGGGAACGATAAAGCATCCGCACCTCTTTCTGAGCTAGCTCTTGATCTTCTATCATCGATAGAACAAAACGGTGGAAACCTCAGTGCCCAAACAAGATCGATACTTAATGAATACAGGCCAAGTGGACCATTGAGGCAAGCGTTATAATCACCAAACCACATTTACGGTAAGGAGATTCTATGTCATCTAATTTATTTAATCTGGAAGGAAAAACAGCTCTAATAACTGGTGGGAACGGCGGGATCGGTCTAGGAATAGCCAGGGCCTTTGCAGCATCAGGAGCTGAAATAGCAATAGCTGGTCGGAATAAGGATAAAACTGCAGATGCGATTTCAGTCTTAGGTGATGATCATTCAAACTTTTTAGGGTTGGAGGTTGATGTGTCCGATCAAGAATCTGTAGAAAATATGGTTCAAGATACCCTAAGTAAATTTGGTAAGATCGATATTTTAATAAATAATGCAGGAATAGGAATACGCAATTTACCCCACGAATACAGACTGGAAGATTGGAACAAGGTTATTGACATCAATTTAACTGGTGCTTTTCTCTGTTCAAAAGCCGTATATACAAACATGAGAGACAGAGGATCGGGAAAGATCATAAATATTGGATCTATGACATCCATATTTGGTTTAGATTGGGCAGTTGCGTATGCATCAAGTAAAGGCGGAATTGTACAATTAACTAAAACCTTAGCGGTATCTTGGGCCAAGGATGGTATACAAGCCAATTCCATACTACCTGGATGGATTCATACAGACCTAACTCAGGGCATTAAAGATAACTATCAAGATAGGTACGATCATATACTTTCTAGAATTCCTGAGAATAGATGGGGAGAACCCTCAGACCTTGCAGGCACCGCTATTTTTCTCGCAAGTGACGCTTCCAACTATGTAACAGGAGTATCCATTCCTGTAGATGGCGGATATACATCTTTCTAAGTAGATATAAAGGTAACCAATGTCAGAACCAATTAAATTTAAAGTCGAAAATCAGATTGCCAGAGTAACTTTCAACAGACCCGATCAACATAACGCTATCAGTTATGAAGGTTGGTTGAGATTGATAGAAATCGTTAATAAAATCGAAGAAGAGTCATCAATAAGATCAGTAATATTCTCCGGTGAAGGAGAAAAGGCATTTTCAGCCGGAGCTGATATCAAAGATTTTGAAACACATCGAAAGGATTCGGCAACCGCTAGAACATATTCAACGGCTTTCGACGGAGCCCTGGATGCTATTGAAGCTCTATCAGTGCCCACAATCTCAATGATTCGTGGCATCTGTGTTGGAGGCGGATGTGAACTGTCCATGGCGACGGACATACGTATCGCATCCAACAAAAGTAGGTTTGGGATACCCGTAGCAAAGTTGGGTATCTTAGTTGGATATAGAGAAATGAAAAGATTAGTAAATTTGGTAGGGCCTGGAAATGCCTCATATATTCTACTGAGTGGAAGGTTGATTGATAGCTCAGAAGCCTTCCGAATGGGATTGATAACACAGCTAGTAGACGACTCTATGCTTGAGGATACTGTCTTGAACCTGGCTACCGAGATTACACCTCTTGCCCCCCTTTCTCAAAAAAGGCACAAAATGATTTTACAAAATGTGATTAGCAACCAGTCTCTTGAGGGATTAGATCCAGAACTTCCATTTACCAACTTTGACAGTGCCGATTTCCAGGAGGGCAAAGATGCATTCATATCTCGCAGGCCTCCAAATTTCCAAGGAATATAGAGAAAATTAGGGACCTATATATCTATTAGACGTTATTCTGCAAAAATTCCAAAATACGCCTCTCCATGTATGCTCTGTCTTCAAGACGGCGCGGCATATGCCTTTCTTCAGGAAAAACAAGCAGGTCATAGTCCTTACCAGCTTTATTGAGAGAGTTTATTAATCGCGCGGTATGCCTAAAATGAACATTCTCATCCACTAGACCGTGAACCAGCAAAAGCTTCCCTTGAATTTCAGACACATATGACATTACGCTACTTTCAATATAGCCATTTTGATTATCATCAGGCGTTCCCATATATCTTTCTGTGTAGTGGGTATCATAGCCATCCCAACTAGTCACAGGTGCTCCTGCAACCGCTGCCTTAAATAATTCGGGCCGCTTGGCTAAACACATTAAAGACATATAACCGCCATAGCTCCACCCGTAGACTCCTATTCTATCCTTATCGACAAGGCCCTTAGCTATTAAGTGATTCAAAGCAAAGGACTGATCTTGAACTTCCACTTTCCCCATCAAATTTTTGATAGGCGACTCAAATTTTAACCCTCTTCTAGAGCTACCTCTACTATCAACCACAACTACTAAATATCCCCTGCTTCTTAAATACTGCGCTCTTAGCGAAGCTGTCATGACCCATGAATTAGTAACTAACTGAACATGTGGTCCGCCATATACACTGAGTACTGTAGGATACGGGGCCTTAAATTCATCGGAATTTGGATAATATAGGGCTCCTGAAAGTTTAGTCCCGTCTTCCACCGTCAAGTCAAAAATTTCTGGCGGTTCTAATTCATATCTATCAATTCTTTCATCTGCATGTTCATGTATTACGATTTCCACATCATGGTTGTTATCTAACGATCTCAGTACAACGGAAGGAGGAGAGGCCAGAGAGCTGAAAACATCTACAAATGAATTAGCCTTAACATTGATAAACACATTATGAATACCACTTTCTGATGTGACCTTTTCTAAGCCTTTTCCTTCCATGGACATTTTATAAAGATGCTTTTCTGTGTATCCGTCTTTGCTTCCTGTGAAATAAATTGTGTCGCTCAATTCATCAACTGATTCGATTGAATCGACCTGCCATTCACCCTCAGTTAACTCTCGCAAATCCCCTTCAGAATAAAGGTAAATATGATTGAATCCTGTTCTTTCACTGGCCCATATGAATCCACCCGAGGACAGAGGTTTAAACATATTATGCAGGTTGATCCAGGTCTCCGAATGCTCCTCTAAAACAGTGGTCAGAGTAGAATCTTGGATTGAAAATGTACGAACTTTGAGATGCTGTTGATCACGTGATTCAGTTTGAATCGCCAAGGAATTATCTGGAAGCCAATCTACTCTAGCTATGTATTCGTCTTCAGTGGGTTCTACCCATATACAATCTTTTGAATCCACTTTTGCGATCCCCACCTGGACTTTTGGATTATCCTGTCCTGCAAATGGATATCTGTGAGATTCAATGGAATTAGACCCTACTGAATCAGAAGCAACATGACTTATGAGAAATTCAGGAATATGCCTCTCGGTGACTTCCGTGAATGCGATATAACGACTATCTGAAGACCACCAGTATCCAGTGCTTCTGCCCATTTCTTCTTGCGCTATATAATCTGCCAACCCTCTAGTGGAATCATCCTCCCCTTGAGTCAATTTAAAAGAGGTCCTGGATTTAAGTTCTAGTAAATGAATGTCACCATTTCGTACAAAGGAAATAAAATCCCCATTTGGCGAAGCTTTAACATCTAAACATGGCTGTTCTGAGTGAGCCATTAGTAGCTCAGGAGTTGAAAAGGCGTCGTCCAACAAATATATATTGCCCTGATGAGGAATCAATATATTTGAATGCTTTGTCCAAAAGTATTGAGAAATCCCACCAGACATCTGACGTAACCTTTGCTTACGGAGCTGTTCTTCAAGAGTTTCTTTTGCAGATGAATCCCCTAACCCGTCTGCAATTAGAAATTCAGATTTGCTCTTTAAATCTAGTCCGTATAAGGCCTTATACCCTGATTCATCTACCGATTTTAGATAGGTCAAATATTTTCCATCAGGACTAAAAGAAAAACTGATCGGAATATCCATTCCCGGCAGGGGAAATTTGGAAATCTCTTCAATAGGTATAGGCATTAACGTATTCGCTGAATTACCTTTCTTGCAGAGTTCACTAACTGATTAACATGATTTTCATCAGAAAACACATTTAAGGCTCCTGCCGCTCCCGTCTGCAACAAAATTCCTTCATTAAGCATCCCTACGAAAAAAGCTCGCTTCATATCTGAATCAGCATTAACCACATCTCGGTAATTACGTATGTTATCTTGCGTGAAATGTATGCCAAAAAGCGACCCAACCCCGGTCACCTGTGCATTTACTCCCAACTCATCAAATACAGCTTTAAGCTGATTTCTCAGTCTTTCACCTAAAGTGTTCATAGCCTCATAGACCTCAGGGGTCAAAGCATTCATAACTACTTCACCTGCTCTCATGGTTACAGGATTAGCATTAAAAGTCCCAGCATGAGCTATTTCCGCTCCACCATTTGTGGGATCAAATAAGTCCATTATGTCTCTCCGGCCCCCAAAGGCTCCCACCGGCATCCCACCACCTATAATTTTGCCCAAGGTAGTCATATCTGGAATAACACCGAATAATTCTTGTGCCCCTCCTGGGGAAACCCTGAAACTCTGCACTTCATCATATATCAATACAATTCCCAGCCTAGTCGTAATTTCTCTTACAAACTCCAAGTATTCTAAGTTCGCTGGGGTGTATCCAAACGATGAGACTATCGGCTCCATAATCACACAGGCAATTGTTTCTGAATTTTCCTCCACCATCCTTTTTGTCTCTTCAATGTCGTTATATGGTACGACTATCACATCCTCCAAAACTGAATCAGGCTGCTTTGAATACTCTGGTATAGCAGTGGTTTTATCGGGGTCCAAACTATGCTTACTGGGATATACACTGACTGCGACATATTCGTGTGAACCGTGGTATCCGCCTTCAATTTTTACGATTTTCTCTCTACTCGTAAATTGCCGCGCTGCTCTTATAGCCATCAAGGTACCTTCTGTACCAGAATTAGTGAACCGAATGGTATCAACGGATGGTATACGGTCTGTGAGTATTTTCGCCAAGCTTATCTGTGAATCAGTAGGTCCACTAAAAGCGACCCCTTTATCAGCTTGATCCTTGATTACATCAGCCACACTAGCGTTTGCATGGCCAAGTATTAGGCTCGTAGCATTAATCATAAAATCCAGGTACTCATTGCCGTCAACATCAACAATATAGTGACCATGCCCGCTATCAATAAAATGAGGGTAGGGTTCAAAATATGCAGTCCCCCTCGAACTTCCTCCTGGTAAGACCTTTTCTGCCTCTTTTTGCCTTTTGTAGGACCCCTGGGTCCTTGCAACATATTTGTCTATCTCTTTTTGAACGATAGTAGACATGTTTATACCCTCAATAGCTTAAGTTTTTTAAACAGGTAGATTTGTATTGGCAGCCGTAAAGTAATTTGGGACACCTAACGGCAATCTATTTCTTTTTATTAAAAGTGGTCAAAATTTCGTTGAGGCTTCCCGAGCGAAATCCGTTCATATCCATTGTTACGTATGAGTATCCAATCGATTTGAAATATTGTGTGATTTCAGTCCTAATAGTATCGTCCAATAATGCCGCAAAATCCTTAGGTTCAATTTCTATACGGGCTACCGTGTCGTGATGTCTTACCCGCAATTGTTTGAATCCTTTAGACCTAAGAAAATGTTCTGCCTTCGCGATCCTTGTAAGAGCTTCTACGGTCACCATGGTTCCATACGGTATGCGAGATGATAAACAAGCTTGTGCAGGCTTATCCCACGTCGGTAATCCCATTTCTTTAGATAAGTCTCTTATGTCTTGTTTGGTAAGATCTGCCTCCACTAAAGGACTTCTAACTCCATACTGCTTTGCAGCCTCAAGGCCAGGTCTATAATCTCCTAAATCATCTACATTAGTCCCATTGGTAATTACTGCGTAGCCTCGTTGATCTGCGAATTTGATTAAGTGCGAATACAGTTCATCTTTACAGAAAAAACATCTATCCGGATTATTTGCTTGATAGTCTTCCCTCTCAGTTTCTTTTGTCTCAATAATTTCATAATGGATTTTTTGATCAGTCGCAAGGGTTATAGCATCTTCAAGTTCAGAAGGGGCAAGGCTAGGTGAGTTAGCCGTTACCGACAGGGCCTTATCACCCAATACTTCGTGGGCGACAGCGGCTAGAAAAGCACTATCAACGCCACCTGAGTAAGCTACGATAATACTGCCCATATCTTTTATGATATTTACAAGTTGTTGTCTTTTTTCCTCAACAGATTTTTCAGTTATCTGTACCATACCAACCTCACTTAACTTTGATGCTACTCAGCCATCATTTCTTCCACAATTGACCTCATCTCTCCTGAATAAAACTCATAGGATCTATTCTGGTATTTTAATATCTTCTGGGACTCAACTGTATCGTACCAATCATTCCAACCTGGTTCTTCCCGATATATCGCCATGTCAACAGGAGCACCCATAAAGTTAAAAAAATCTTCCACATAATCTTTTCCAGTTAAACGCCAAGTTGAACCGCCAGCAATGTTGAATACATTCCCTACCGCCTCTGGGGTATCGACTGAAGCCTTTATAGCATCAGCCACATCATCTCTATGGACCATTTCTACTCTTTGAGCAGAGGTGAAAGGCCAAGGTTCAGGTGGTTCCAAAAACGCTGGAACTGCAATGCTTGCTATCCGCAATATCACAAAATTCACACCAGATTCGATGAGTATTTTTTCTCCTGCAATTTTGCTCTCCGCATATATGTCTATAGCATTTTGTGGTTGAGTGATCGTAATAGGAGAAGGCTCTTTAGAAGTATCTCCGTATGTGCTGATTGAGGAGGTGAAGACTAAAGTAGCTTTCGAACCCTGCGATTCTAAAGCCTCCACTATACTTCTGGTACCTTCCACATTTACTGCAAATGTTTTATCTCTATCCCGTTCACTAGTCGGTGGTAAAAGTGCCGCCAAATGTAGAATCCCCCCCACATCCCGAACAGCCTCATTTACTGATTCCTTGTCAGTAATATCCCCTTTCAAGACCTCAACATTTGGCTGACCTTCCAATCCTGTAAAATCCATAAATGGCAAATCAAAAATACGTACGTTTCTTCCTTCAGCCAAAAACATACCGGCTAATTGTCTACCGACACTCCCTGCTCCACCCGTTATCAATATTGGGCTGTTCAAGTTAACGTAGTTCCTTTCATTCCAGCTTTCTCAATTAGGTTTTGGGAGCTAGCTATCAATGTTTCAACTGCGGTAGGCATCTCTCCCCAGTCATTGGCTTCTTTTAATTCCAAGGCTGATGCAGCATCTCTCATAGCCGTTCTAGTCACTGGAACACTTGGCATCGTTTTAAAGAAAAAAGTTCCACTTACTTCTTCAAACTTCTCTATTATTTCTACAACTGAATTTTCCCAATCTTGATTTTGAGTACCAAGGCCATCCGCTAAAGATTTGCAGGTAGATATCGTCTCATCAAGCATTTCTTGTCCTGATTGCGGCATTTACAGAATTCCTCCCAATATGGTTTTTGATAAAAATTAAAGGGCGGCCACTAAGTGGTCGCCCTTTTTGTGTTCGATTCCTAAAAGCAGTGAGCTACCTTAGTCATCGCCATCAGCATGAACTGACTCACCTATTTCTGTCACTTCTGGCGAATCTTCATAATGATGTTTCACTTTATCTAGATCTACAACATCCAGTCTGTTAAAGCCTTTGCCATCGTATTTATCGTATGGGAATGGCTGGAACTTCTCGAATCGTTCTCCGAATCTCTGCCTGCTTGGCCTAGTATCGTAAGGGAACCTAAAGCGTTCTGGACTATCAGGTTCACATTCAATCAGTTCATAGTCTCTACTACCAAGACCAATCTCATGACCTGTATTGATACTAGTCACTTCACTTTGGCCGTGGAATGTTGCTGCGGCGGCCTCAAATTTCTTATCTCCAGCATGATGTGCTTCCATCATTTCAGCTGCAGATCCCTTTATACCTTCAGCTTCTCTAGCTTTATCTACACAGGCCATATCTATGGCTACTGGGTCCTTGCTAGCAAAAACTCCTAGGTGTGGGACTATTGGCACATCAGCATGATTGGCACAGTCACACCGAGGAGATACATCCAACGCCATATTTATATACCCTACTTTGTCCCTACCCACTGCTTTCTCTACACCTAGACAAGCGTCTGCGATGGCTGCGTCAACCGCATCAAACTGGACTGGAGGAATATCCATCAATCCTCTTGGTCCCATTACACCGAAACACCCTAGGCAATTCGCGCATTTATCTCCATCCCACTCTAGCTCATCATTTTCGTTTATGTTGTAGAGGTTGAATGGGCAGCAATCTTCCAATATTTCCCAGTCAGGTGTATTGGCCTTGCCTTTAAAGTTTTCTGGATGGAAAACTCCAGCTGCACCCAAACCATATGTCGGGTGCCCGCCCATATGTACATTGAATTTACCTCTCTTCGATTGCGCTCCAATACCAAGATTCTTTAGAGCTCCACCGATAACACCCATACTGTGGCCCTTGAAGTGAGTCAGTGCTATGAGAGCATCGGCTGCTGCAATGGCTTGAGCAACATAAGCCTCTTTGAGGATATAACCCTCTGGGATGTCAACTACGAAATCACTAGTGCCGATAAAACCATCAGCACAAATGAATGGGCAGCCTAATGTCGCTGAGCTGTAGCCATTTCTTTCTGCTGTCAACAATATATCTATTTCAGAAGTTCTTGAGCCCCATGGCGAGTATGAAGAAGTAGTTGTATCGCAAACAAATGGGCGACCACCTAACTCCTTAATCCTATCTGCCAACTGCCGGGCATAAAGGGGTCTCAAATATGCAGAGTTATTCCATTCTCCGCAGTGGACTTTTATAGCCACAATATCGTTTGGCTTCACAATTTCATCCAAACCGGCGGCATCAAAAACTGTGATCATCTTTGCTGCAAGTGCAGTCTCAGTAGACTCCGAGTGCGCATCCATATAATAAACTGTTGAGTCAGACATATTTCCCTCCACTCCTTTCTTTGAGTAAATAGGTACAATTTCCCTAGCTAATCATGTAGTGCTGAGGTTAGCATTCCTTCCTACACATGTCAATAATTTAACAAACTTTCGAATCAATACTAAAATACTTTTTGATGAGGTTAAATTCGACATGAAATTTCAAATCCACTCTTAGCTAAGGAGGAACTTATGCAGGCAGAGGAAAGATGGATTCACCCTGGCCCACAACCAAATGGTTTACAAGCGGATTCGGATGGACTTTGGGCAATAGATCAAGGTAACGATCATCTATACAAATTGTCCTATTCCGACGGATCTATCATAGAAGATTTGGAAACCGAAACCTCAAAATCGAGCGGTGTTACAAAAGGAGGAGGATACCTTTGGGTTGCATCTACCTATAGTGCAGAGCTTTACCAATTGAATATGGATGGTAGTACTGCAGCGGTTTTTGACACACCCGGGAAAGGGGTAGTTACTCAATATGGATCTTCCGAGAACCCTCAAATAACCGGTGCTCATGGTATGGAATGGGTCGACGAGGAAAATATGTGGGTAGCAGTCCCTCCAGCTCAAAAAGTGTTCCTATTGAACCCAACAAACATGGAAGTGAAACACTCTATCCCAACTCCTGGGGTAAGACCGCACGGTCTTTTTATAGATAATGGAAACCTATGGCTTGCAGACACCCAGAACTGCAAAATATATAAAATGGACCCAGAAAATGGTGAAATTCGAGGTGAAATCGACGTTCCTGAACCTGAAATACACGGGATGACAATTTACGAAGACGACATATGGTTCTGCTGTGCAGAGACTCGTAAGGTTTGTACTGTGAAATTACCACATTAAAAATAAAAGGATACAAATTGAAAATTACAGACAGAATAACAAAAATAGTCGTAGGCGAGAACGAGCCAGACCCATTTAAATATGGAGGGGTATACCCACCGAATGTTTATCTAGTACGTGGGAAAAATAGATCCGTCTTTATTGACACTGCACACGGAAAACCCGAGGAAATTCAAGCACATATTTCTGTTTGGGAGTCGGAAGGTAATCCTGAAATGGCCGGAATTATTTTAACTCACAGGCATAGTGACCATATAGGTGGAGCGCAAGCATTAAGTTAGCAAATAACCGCACCAGTGATATCTACTTCTGTAGAAAAAATCGCCATAGAAAAAGAATCAACTGCAACTGTTGGTATAACCCCTCAGGATGGAGAGCAACTGGATTTAGGGGAGACAACCTTAGAATTTATCCACACCCCGGGCCACACGATGGGTAGTCTGTGTATTTATTTGAAAGAAGATAAAGTACTTTTCACAGGCGATAACATTTTAGGATTAGGAACCACCGTTATTTCTCCAGATGAAGGGGACATGACTTCCTACATCAAATCCCTTCACAAAATGTTGAATTATGACATTGAAAAAATATGTCCTGGACACGGTCCTGAAATAGATGCTCCAATAGAAAAAATTCACGAATTAATTGACCATAGACACCAACGTGAATTACAAATGCTTGATTTAATCGGTTCTGGAAAGAATTCTATGGACGATATTTTCAGCGCCATATACAGAGATATACACCCAGGTCTTCACAACACTGCAAGACGACAAATACAAGCCCATATTAATAAATTAGTGGAAGAGAAAAAGATTGAACAAACCGGTAATATTTACCGAATAGTTCATTAAATTGGAGATACCCTATGACTTTTTCAAATGCCGATGTTTTTCCTATGGGAACTACAGTCAACTCTAAAGGAGTTCTTGAAATAGGAGGATGTGACATTGTTTCTCTCGCTAAAACACATGGAACCCCGCTTTATGTTTACGATGAAAACACCATAAGGAGCATGGCACGTGCTTTTGTAGGTGAATTTACGTCTAGATACTCAAAAACTTCTGTCGCATACGCCTCAAAAGCTTTTCTTAATTTAGCAATGGCCAAAATAGCCACCGAAGAGAACCTCTCACTCGACGTTGTTTCAGGAGGAGAGGTGGCAGTCGCAAACGCAGCAGGATTCCCCTGTAGCAAAATGTACTTTCACGGAAACAACAAAACCCCACAGGAACTTTCTGAAGCGATAGATTTGGGTGTTGGAACCATAGTGGTAGACGGTTTCCAAGAACTGGATTTATTGAACTCAATAGCTAAATCTAAAAACGCTGTACAAGGAATCATGTTGAGACTGTCTCCATCTGTCGATGCTCATACCCATGCACATACCACAACAGGCATACTGGATGTGAAATTTGGATTCTCAATAGAAACTGGTGAAAGTAGCATCGCCATCAAGCAAGCAATAGATTCCACTAATCTTGACCTCCAAGGAATACATTTCCATCTAGGGTCTCCAATTTTCGAATTGGAACCTTATTCAACTGCAATAGACACAGTGCTTGAGTATTTGAAGCCATTTTTTAGCCAAGGTCTAGAATTAAAAAAATTCAGTCCAGGCGGGGGATTCGCAATCGGATATCTTCAGCAGCAGCTACCTCCTTCGGTGTCAGATTATGCTGATGTGATCACCTCCATGCTGAAAAACAAATGTGAAGATTTAGGGATTGAATATCCTGAATTGATCATTGAGCCTGGAAGGTCCATAGTAGGAAGGGCCGGGGTTGCTATATATACGGTGGGTGTCACAAAAGAAATCCCAAATGTTCGAACTTATGTATCTTTAGATGGAGGCATGGGAGATAACATAAGGCCAGCCTTGTACGATGCTCAATATGAAGCCGTAGCTGCGAACAAAATGTCTGGAGAGAATGTCAACATTGTTACCCTCGCGGGCAAATATTGTGAAACAGGGGATATTTTAGTAAAAGATATTGACCTACCCAAACTAGATGCAGGAGACATAGTTGCTATACCAGCATCCGGTGCATACTGCATAGCAATGTCCAGCAATTACAACATGAACCCACGTCCCGAAATTGTAATGGTTTCAGAAGGTAAAGCTAGAGTGATTAGAAAAAGAGAGACTTATCGAGATTTAATGGCGCTAGATTTACCGTAGCCAATCAATAGGGACCAAGACATAATAACCTCTTCAAAAAAACCAATTTTTGTCTACGCTATAGCAGCTATCAATATATCCCTTTGGATAATTTTAGAGGTCTATGGAGGAAGTACAAACCCCTCAAACCTTCGCAGATTAGGAGCAATTGATTCCTATCTCATCTGGTCAGGAGAATATTGGAGACTCGCTACGGCAATTTTCCTCCATGTTGGCGCTTCCCATCTTGCAATAAACTCCATAAGTCTCGTTATTATGGGGGGCCTAACCGAGCGTTTATATGGACACTGGAATTTCCTTTCTATTTTCTTAATTACTGGACTGATAGGGAGCTCTGCAAGCTATTTGAATATTGCAAACGGAGTTGTTGGCGCAGGAGCTAGCGGTGCTATATTTGGATGCCTTGGCAGTCTCGTTTCTTATTTTTATGTCAGGAAACACAGGTTTGGGAAATCTGGGAAACAAACGTTCAACGGACTAATAATATTAGCAATAGTGAACCTTGCATTCGGATTCGTTATACCAGCGGTGGATAACTGGGCTCATATTGGCGGCTTTATTTCTGGACTGCTCTCAGGATACTTTTTGGTTCCCCCAAAAACTCCCACATTTGATACCGATTACAAGATAATACAGAATGGAAAGTCAACACAATTAATCTATGTCGTTATAGTGGGGTTGCTAATACTTATTTCTTTAATGGGAATAGGTCATTGGCTTTACGAACCACAAAATATTATTTCAGTATTCTAAGAAAACAGTTTCGCCGGGCTTTCTATTAAACGTTGCAGTCTTCTAAAAAAGCTTGCCGCGACGGCACCATCAACCACTTGATGATCTCCAGTTAGGCTTAATGTCATCATTTCTCTTACAACTACTTCTCCATCCCGCACAACAGGCTTTTGGAGGGAGCGGCCGACACCCAATAATCCAACCTGCGCCTGATTGAGTATTGGGGTGAATCCATCAACTGATCCTAAAATTGATATGGTGAAAGTTCCACCCATAAAATCATCTGGGCCTAGGTCACTGTTCTTTGCAGCTTCTGAGAGGCTTTTTACTTCTTTTGATATCTCTTGAATAGATTTTGAATTACTCTCTCTGATAACTGGTACTACCAAACCGTCGTCCAAAGCCACAGCAAAAGCCATGTTAACCCTATCGAATTTGAGAATTGAGTCGCCCACCAACACACTATTGAGCGTTGGAACCCTTATCAATGCCTCACTTGTAGCTTTTATCAAAAATTCGGCCATACCTAAACCTTGTTCACGCCTAAGGTTTTGGGCTTCAGTTACATCAACCTCAAGGAAATAGGATAACTGCGCGGTATCAGCTAAGCTATTCCTCATGTTCGCGGCGATACTCTTTCTCATTCCCTGTAGTGGAGTTTCGGATATAGGGCGAGGCAACCCCTGTGGAGTCTGAGGTTTTGAGTTTACAGGAACCTCTGCTAAAGCCTTTACATCCGCCTCAACTACACGTCCTCTAGGTCCAGTAGGTACAACTTTTTCAAGATCTATCCCTAATTTGGCTGCGAGTTTTCTAGCACCTGGAGTGGACGGCACTGCAGCACCTTTTCTATTGGAGTTGGTCTCCCGAGATCTTTTAGGTGCAATAGTAATATTTTCATTTGCTGCATCTTTATCAGTCGTTTTCTCTACTTTAGGAGGAAGTTCCCCCTTTTCAAGTAAATATCCCATGACATCATCGACTAGAACGGTATCGCCTTGATCCACCACCGGATGGAAAACCCCAGAATTCGTGGCCTCTAAATCGTAATTTACCTTTTCGGTCTCTATTTCAGCTATAACTTCCCCTTGAGTCACAGAATCACCGGCGGTTTTAGTAAATCGAGTTACGATACCTTCGGTCATAAAGTCGCCTAACCTAGGCATAACTATAGGTATTGCCATAAAAATCCTCTCTCCTATTCAAGTACTTCCAAAGCTGCAGCGACCACTTTCTCTTTAGTAGGTACAAACAAAGCTTCTAAAGGCCTACTGTAAGGAACTTGAGTATGTGGAGCGGTAACCCTTTTTGGCGGGGCGTCTAGGTAATCAAATGCCTCTTCAGCCACTAAGGCAGATATATCACTAGCAATACTGCACCTAGGATAATCTTCATCGACAATAACTATTTTCCTAGTCTTTTGGACAGACGAAAGTATTGCATCTTCATCCATCGGAGAGAGAGACAATAAATCTAATACTTCTACCGAATATCCCTGTTCTTCTAATATGGAGGCAGCCTCCATACAAACCCTAGTGGTATAACCAATTCCCAACAATGTTATATCTTCCCCTTGAGTCTTAAAATCTGATTTACCTATCTCTACGACGTATGAATCTTCTGGCACGTGGTCTTCAAATCTGAACCCCATCAGTTGCCGGTTATTGAAGACAATAACCGGATCATCATCTCTTATCGCCGCCGTCATCAGTCCTTTTGCGTTATATGGATTTGATGGCACAACACACTTAAGTCCCGGGAAATGCGTAAAAATTGAATATAAAGTCTCAGAATGCTGTGCGGCGGAATTAGTTCCTGCTCCAATTCCTGTCATTATGGTCAAAGGAACCTTAACTTTCCCTCCAAACATGTAGTGCATCTTGGCAGCATTATTGGTAATTTGATCTGCACATACACCATAAAAACTCACATACATTAAGTCGACTACAGGTCTTAACCCCGAAGCTGCAGCACCAACTCCTGCACCTACGAATCCAGCTTCTGATATAGGTGTGTCTCTCACCCGTAGACGGCCAAAATCGTTAACCAACCCCTTAGTTAATCTCATAGGGCCACCCCAAGCGTCTTGAAAATCTTCTCTCTCCCCTCCTCCAGCAATATCTTCTCCCATCACAATAACGTCGGGATCTCGAGTCATTTCCTGCCTTAGAGCCTCGTTAATGGCCTGTATAAAACTTATTTGCCTGGTAGATTGAGTCTGTGTCATTTTTTTCTTCTCCTGATTTACCTATACGCTACATATACATCTGTATTCAATTCCTCGGGGTCTGGAAACGGACTGTCATTAGCAAATTCTGTAGCTGCGGTTACCGCTTCTACGCATTGTTTATCGATACTATCAAGTTCTGTTTCATCAGCATAACCACCATCTAAAATATGCTGCTTTAACATTAGAATGCAGTCCCTTGACATATAGTAGTCCTGCTCTTCCCTACTCCTGTACCCAAGAGGGTCATCAGCCCCAAAATGTCCCTGATATCGATATGTTTGGGCCTCAATTAACGTGGGACCTTCTCCCATACGAGCTCTCTGCACAGCTTCTTTCCCTACTTCATAGATATCTAGAACTGATTGCCCATCAACAGTAACTCCCGGAATACCATACCCATCGGCTCTGTTGGCCACTGATCCACCCGATACTGAATATTCAAATGGGGTTGCTTCAGCGTACCTGTTATTCTCGCAGACGAAAATTACCGGCAATTTCCATATACCAGCTAGATTCATTGATTCATGGAGAACTCCTTGACTAGACGCTCCNTCCCCAAAGAAAACTACGCTNACTTGATCAGTCCCTTTCACTTTTGCTGTCAANGCAACTCCTGTNGCGACAGGNATGTTGGAACCAACGACACCGTTTGCACCTAACATACCTTTGTTNATATCAGCTATATGCATGGTTCCACCTTTCCCTTTCCCTGTCCCAGTGGATTTACCCAGTAANTCAGCCATCATCTCATTAATATCCAGTCCTTTTGCTATGCAGTGATGATGNCTTCTATGTGTNCCAAGAACGTAATCTTTTTCATTTAAGTGTGCGCATATACCCGTGGGAACAGCCTCTTGACCTATAGAAGAGTGCATNCCTCTCAATTTNCCAGAATCAGCCTCTCTTCTTGACTGCTCCTCAAATCGTCTGATAGTAACCATAGTTTCATACATCCAGATTAAAGATTCTTGGTTGAGTTTTGGGTAANNCATTTGATCATCCCTCTGAAAGGCTGCTTATGTTACTTACATAGATCCTAAAATTGGCTGGATTATAACAGTATGTCAGGAAAATTTTTCTCCATTATATGTCGCTGACTTTTCATCCATAATAANTAATATTATTAATAGTAATTGACACTCAATTATGCCCATTGATAGGATTTTTNACGCGCATACCGAAAAGGGGATATAGCTCAAACGGGAGAGCGCGGCGTTCGCAATGCCGAGGTTGGGGGTTCGATTCCCCCTATCTCCACCACGTCTATTAAATAGCCACCTAGATTGGCTTTATCCTCAGCCACTTTCGGTAATTTTGGAGTTAAATTGCAAAACATACCTCATTTCGCTGCCTTGAGGCACAAAGATTATGCATTTGCTTGGGGGGCTAGTGGTCTAGGCGGTGCAAGTGCATGGACATTCTTAATCGCCAGTCAATGGTTCGTATTGGATAGGTCAGACCAAAGTTCCATGGTAGGTTGGTTCACTTTTGCCTCCATGATCCCATTTTTGATCGCCTCTCCACTGGGTGGACTTTTAGCTGATCGAATAGAACGAAAAAAACTCACCATATACACTCAAATCTTTGGGATATTAACTGTTGGATGTGCAGCATTATTGTCGATGCTGGAAATATTAGAGCTCTGGCACTTGTGCCTTCTCGCATTCATAGCAGGCAGTTGTCGTACAACTCAAGAAGCTTCAATTGTTTCCTTGATAACCAATCTAGTTCCAAGAGAAGATTTGTTGAATGCCATTACTCTCAACTCAGCGACGAGGCATGGCTCTAGAGTTATCGGTATGTCAATTTTGATAATCTCAGGGCTATCTGAATCTATTACTTTCGGCACTTCAGAATTTTTGCTGGGCAGTATGGTGTTTGGAGCTGGTTCAGTGATCCTCATGCTAAAAGTAAATAAAACTTCTACAGGCGAAACCAAAAGCAAAAACAATCCCTTTACCGGAATTTGGGAAGGAATCAACTACATATATGCCCGTAGAGTAGTTGCTATTTTCATAATTCTTGTGGCATTCCATTGTGCGCTGGCCATGTCTTTCGACTCTATACTTCCAGGGTTTACAAAAGAAAGATTGTCTTCCGTAAATGAAACTGTGTTGGCAATTCTAGTCGTGTCTTTTGGTGTTGGGTCGGCGGCAGGGACATTTCTACTAGCCGGAGTCAGAGATGAAAAGCAGAAGGGTCTACTATTGTTATACATGGGTCTTTTGAGTGGTCTTTCCCCTTTGATATTAGGATTTTCCTTCAACATATCGATGGCTTTCATCGCAACCTTGGTGATGGGTGCAACGGAATCAATATTTATGGCTCTTACATCAACATATGTCCAGCTTGTTACACCTGATCGACTGAGGGGTCGAGTTACTAGTCTCTACATACTTCATGCCGGCGGGATAATGGCATTTGCCAATTTAGGTTACGGGTATTTGGCNGACCTCTATAATGCGCCAAATGTTCTTATCGTCACTGGCATTTTGTTCTTCCTGTTCTTTACAGGAATAAGCTTCAGTGATCCAATCCTTAAATCCGTATACAAAGGTAGAGATGTCTCAGAATTAGCCAAGTAAATAATCAAAAATATTAAATTACTCCCAAGGGGTCTTTATTATGGTAGTTGACAAGGCCGTAATACCAATAGCAGGTCTAGGAACACGATTTTTGCCGGTAACTTTATCTATTCCAAAAGTCATGATACCTATCCTTAACTACCCGGCTTTGCACTACTGCCTACAGGAAGTAATCGACTCAGGCATTACAAATATCATATTGGTCATTTCCGAACCCCAACGAGAAGTAATTGACGGCTATTTCAACTATCACTCTTCACCGGCGTCCACTCTTGTTGCGAAGGGTAATAAGAACTTAATTGAGCAAGTCGAAAAAATTCGAGAAATGACACAGATAGAATACATTGTTCAAGAACAACCACTCGGATTAGGTCATGCGGTCCTTTTAGCAAAGGAATCGATAAGCAATGATTCGTTCGCTGTCCTTCTCCCAGATGATTTAATCTTAGGGAATACCCCAACCACAAGAACAATGTTGGATATTCATTCAAGTGGGGGTGAAGTAATAATAGCTATCAAAAAAGTACCCTCTGAATCCATTGAGAATCTGGGCATAATTGACACCCCAGATTCTCAGGGGCCAGTCCGAACAATTACCGGGATGATTGAAAAACCTAAATTATCAGATGCCCCATCAGAGCTAGCCATTATCGGAAGATACATTTTGCCATCGGAAATTTTTGAAGCCATAGAAAATTTACAACAAGGTGCGCTAGGAGAAATTCAGCTTACGGATGCCATAGAATCGATGATACCTACAAAAGGGTGTAAGGGNTTTTTGTTGGAGGCAAATCATTTTGATGTCGGCACTCCTATGGGTATGCTGAAAGCTTCAATCTATAAAGCCTTGTCTGATAAGGGAACAGAAAAAGAACTCAGGGATTGGTTGGGAAATCTGGAATCCATTTAAATTAACATCATCTGTATATTCCCAGGATCCCAAGAACTAAAATCAGCCAAACACATATGGCTACCAATAAAAATTTGTCCTTAGTCACTATTTCCTCTGGTTTCTCTCCGAAGTCTCTCTTAATCACCAAAAATTGGTATCTGAGCATACCAATAACGACAAAAGGGATAGTGACGACCATTAGGTTATTCGATGGTAAGTTGTCTGCCGTCAATGTATAAAAACTATACGCGACTATAGTCCCAGCCAAAAATATATAACTGCCCCACCTTAATATAGATGTGCTGTACATGGGTAATGAGCCTCTCGTAAAAGAAATCTTATTTTTAAGAGTCACTATCTCCGCATAACGTTTTGACAAAGCAATATACATAGATCCTAAAGCCATACAAATACATAGCCAAATTGATATAGGCACATCTATCGCCACTGCACCTACCAAAACACGTATAACAAACCCAGCGGATATGGCCGCAACATCAAGCACGAAAATACTTCTAAGCGAAAGCGAATATATAACCATGAGGAGCAAGTANCCGAAAATATAAATTACGGTGATATTCTTAATAAAAGCGCATGTGATAAGTGATATCACGGCAAAAAACAAAGATAGTGTTAAGGCCATTCTTGCTGAAATTAACCCAGAGGCTATAGGTCTTAGCCTCTTATCAGTATGATAAGTATCCTTATCTTTATCCAACACGTCATTAAACAGATATATCGCAGCGCTAGCAAAAACAAAACCAATAAATATCACACAACACTTGATTAAAAGTGTAAAAACATTCTCCATATCATCTATCGACCATGATTCATTGGCGGAGAAAACCAAAGGTAAGAACACCATCAGGTTTTTCACCCATTGCTTAGGGCGGGTTGATTTCAAAACATTTAGAATCATCACCGTTTTTACAAGTTCTCTTAAAATCCTTATGTGTAAATTTATTCCCACTTTAATATAAAATGCAGGCCTTAACACACGGAGGCCTCATCATATGCAACTGGTCGCAAATTATAAGTGTAGTACAGGGGAGGGCCCTTTGTGGCACCCTGATGAAAAACTCTTGTATTGGGTTGATATCCCTATTGGATGTCTTTACTCCTACGATCCGAAAACCGATTTGGCAAATAAATTTTTCCAATCCGGTCAAATTGGAGGGTTTACCATTCAAGNTGACGGTAGCTTTTTGCTTTTTATGGAAAAAGGANCAATCAAATTGCTAAAGGACGGTGAATTAACGACCATCGTTGATGAGATAAAAGGAGAAGAGAATTCACGTTTTAATGATGTGATTGCAAATCCGGATGGTAGTGTGTTTTGTGGCACTATGCCCAGCGACACAAAACCTGGCTCTTTGTACAAACTAGGTCTAGATAAAAAAATTTCCTTAGTTATAGAAAATGCAGGAATTAGCAACGGCTTAGGGTTTTCAAAAGATCTGAGACATATTTACCATACAAATTCTAGTACGCGAACCATCAGTAAATTCGAATTTGATGCGGACAACTCTCGAATAGGAAATGGAGAAGTCATAGTAACCACTCCAAACGACGGAAGCGTCCCGGATGGCCTTACAGTAGATGCTGATGATTGCATATGGTCTGCCCGCTGGGACGGATGGGCACTTTACAGATATAACACGGACGGAGAAGAAATTGACAAGATCAATTTTGATGTCAAGAAAGTGTCGTGCCCTACCTTTGGAGGCAATAACTATGGTGATATATACGTCACAAGTGCCGGGGGTGGAGACCCGGAAAACAACGGCCCTTTGGCAGGCGGGACTTTCAAATTAAAGTATGCCACCAAAGGAAAAGCAGAGTATAGGTCTAAAATAGAAATATAAAAATTTTCTTGATGATAAAATGCTGATGAAGTTCCTAAAAAGGTTCAATCTATAAATTCAAAACTTATAAGTGATATCACAAAGGTTGGGAAAATGTCTGGTCATTCAAAATGGTCAACCATAAAACATAAAAAAGCTATAACAGATGCCAGAAGAGGAAAACTTTTTACCAAATTGTCAAAAGAAATTATTGTGGCTGCAAAACAAGGTGGCGGAGATTTAGACATGAATTTCAGGCTCCGAATGGCTGTCCAAATTGCCAAAGACAATAACATGCCTGCAGACAATATTGATAGAGCCATAAAAAGAGGTACTGGAGAATCAAGCGACGGGGTAGCAATGGCAGAGATGGTTTATGAAGGGTACGGTCCAGGAGGAATCGGAATAATGGTTGAAACCCTTACAGACAACAAGAATAGAACTGTTTCAGACATTAGATCCACACTTTCAAAAGCGGGCGGAAATATGGCAGAAAGTGGTGCCGTTGCCTGGCAATTCGAGCAGAAAGGAGTGATAGTGGTGGATGTGAACACTAGTGATGCGGAAGACCTAGCGCTAATAGCAATCGATGCTGGAGCTGATGATTTTGAGACATATGATGGAACTCTGCACGTATATTCAGAGCCTAATAGTCTAGAAAATATCCGATCTACCCTAACTGATAGTGAAGCCAAGGTTTCTTCGACAGAACTGTCCATGATTCCAAGTAACACGATCATGCTTGATAGCAAGAAAGCCGTTCAAACGCTTCGGCTTCTTGACTCATTAGAAGACCTAGACGACGTGCAAAAGGTTTACTCAAATGCTGATTTCCCGGAAGAGGCTATGGATGATTTCAAGGCAGTCTGAAGNATAGGATACAGATGAGAGTTCTGGGTGTAGACCCTGGAACCATTAAAATGGGCCTAGGTGTCGTAGATTCAATTTCAGGGGACTTGGTAACGCCTTATAACGGCCTGATCACCCCCAAACGAAGGGATTCTTTAGAAATCCGTTTAGCATTCCTATACGAAGCTACGACCAAGGTGATCAAACAAATCCTCCCCGATGCTATAGCGATCGAGGAACCTTTCGTCTCAAAAAACCCTCGGACAGCTATCGCTATAGGCCAGGCTCAGTCTGTGATTTTTATTGCCGGCGCTCAAAACGATATTCCTGTTTTTAGATATGCTCCACAAGAAGTAAAAAAATCTGTAACCAGCTATGGTGGTAGTTCAAAAGAGCAGGTAGGCGAAATGGTCAGTCTGTTGCTGGGAGGTGAAGACATACCAGGATCAGATGATGTTACCGATGCTTTAGCTGTAGCTATATGTCATATAAACTCCCACATGCTAGATGATCTAATAGGAAATTCTAAATGGTAAACACACTAATATCAGCAGTAACAGGCCGATTAACCTCAAAAGGTCCTGAATATTTGGACATTGAGGTATCGGGNATAACTCTAAGGATAAGTACTCCGACAACCACAGTTGAAAACGTTGGGGATATAGGCGAGACAATCAAGATATTGACCTCTTTACAAATGAGACAGGATTCAATAACACTTTACGGTTTTATATCAGAAAATGATCGGAATGCATTCGATACATTAATTACAATCAGCGGAGTAGGACCCAGGTTGGCATTAGCTATCCTTTCCACTTTTGATGCCGCGTCCCTTGCTTCTGCAGTATCAGCAGAAAACGTAAATGCTTTCAAATCTGTATCTGGAGTTGGAACCCGGACCGCAAATAGAATCCTTCTAGAGCTCAAAGGTAAAATGGAGGATTCCTGGTCAATCCCAACTGATTCTACCGAAGTTGATGATGTGTTTGATTCTTTGACTGCATTAGGCTATTCCGTACAAGAAGCAAGAGAAGCCATTTCATCAATAAATTCGCCGGATCTAACCATCGAAGAAAAAATTCGAATGGCTTTAGAGCACATCACAAATAGATGAACACAGATTACGATTTGTGGGCTGAGCTATACGACGAAGTCTATTCATTCGTAGACAACGACATCAATTTTTATACAAACAAATTCAAAGAGTTAGGTGGGAAAGTGTTGGAAATCGGATGTGGTACAGGAAGAGTTACGATCCCTTTATTAGAAGCCGGCGCTGATATAACTGCAGTTGATTACTCACAAAAAATGTTAGAACAACTTGAAAGCAAAATTGGAAGTACTAATGTATCTATAGAAATCGTCTTACAAGATGTTCGAAGGCTTCACCTTGAAAATAAATACAACTTAATAATATTTCCTTACAGAGGATTTCAATCTCTTCTTTCAGTTGAAGATCAAATTAATGCACTAACTTCGATCAGGGATCATCTCAACTTTGGAGGCAGGTTGATTATTGACCTATTTTTACCGAGCAGGGATTTATTCGACCAAAAACCAGACATTTTTTATCATTTAAAAGATTTTGAAAATAGCGATAAGATGATCAAATCTTTACACCACCGCAGCAAATTTGATCATCACAACCAACTAATACATACTCATCTTTCCATAAGCGAATCTGAAGATGGGCGAGTGACTTTAAAAAGGTATGCCGATTTCACTCTCAGATATTTATACATTGACGAAGCTCGCTACCTTTTTAAATTTTGCGGGTTTAAAATACAAGAAATATCTGCAGATTATAATGGCACCCCATATAATCGCGATTCTGACGAAACGATATGGTCCCTCTCACTTAATTAACTGGTAGGTATATGGCCGAGTTCAAAATTTCAGCAGACTTTAGAGCAATGGGAGATCAACCAACTGCCGTCTCAAAACTTTCTGACGGCATAATAAATGGATTAGATAAACAAACATTACTAGGTGTCACAGGAAGTGGAAAAACATTTACCATGGCTTGTGTCGTTGAGCAAATCCAAAAACCAACCCTTGTACTTGCTCACAACAAAACTCTAGCTGCGCAGTTGGCCACGGAGTTCAAAGAATTTTTCCCCGAAAATGCTGTCGAATATTTCGTGAGTTACTACGATTATTACCAACCAGAAGCTTATGTACCCAGGACTGACACTTATATAGAAAAAGATGCTGACGTAAATGAGGAACTCGACAAGTTACGGCATTCAGCTACTCGTTCCTTACTTACGAGAAGGGACGTACTGATAGTAGCTTCCGTTTCGTGTATATTCGGCCTAGGAGCCCCAGAAGAGTACCAAGGTTTCGTAGCCGCTATAAGAAAAGGAGAATCCAAGAACCAACGAGAACTAATACGGAAGTTGGTTGATATGCAATATGAGCGAAATGACTACGATTTGGCAAGAGGTCGTTTCAGGGTAAGAGGGGATACTTTAGAAATTCTTCCCGCATATGAACAACTGGGAGTTAGAATTGAATTTTGGGGAGACGAAGTAGAAAAAATAACACACCTCGACCCCCTTACGGGTGAAATATTAAGCGACCAGGAATATGTTGAAATATATCCAGCCAAGCATTTTGTCACTTCCAAAGAAAAATTACAGATGGCTATTAGGGACATTGAAGAAGAATTAAACACCCAATTAAAATTTCTGAAATCAACAGACAAATTGCTTGAGGCTCAAAGATTAGAGTCCCGGACAAAATACGACCTTGAAATGCTGGAAATGGCTGGATATTGTGCAGGTGTGGAAAATTATTCCCGGCACCTATCACAACGAAAAGCAGGAAGTACACCTTATACCTTGCTAGATTATTTCCCTGAAGATTTTGTACTTTTCGTCGATGAATCCCACATGACTCTACCGCAGGTCAGAGCAATGTACGGAGGAGACCAATCTAGGAAAAAAACTCTCGTTGAATACGGGTTTAGGTTACCTTCCGCCTTAGATAATAGACCTCTAAATTTTGAAGAATTCGAGCAGAAAGTAAAACAAGTANTCTTTGTCTCCGCCACACCTGGTCCATATGAAACAGAAAATAGTTNAACCACTGCAGAGCAGGTCATAAGGCCAACCGGCCTACTCGACCCGGTCATTGAAGTCAAACCAGTAAGTGGTCAAATAGATGATCTCCTTGATCAAATAGACTCACGAGTCAAAAAAGGAGAAAGATGCCTAGTCACTACTCTCACCAAGCGAATGGCAGAAGAATTATCAGATTACCTAAAGGAATCTGGAATACGAACCCATTATTTACATTCCGAAATAGACACTTTAGAAAGGAGTGAGATTTTGAGGGATTTAAGAATGGGGGTATACGATGTGCTAGTGGGAATAAACCTTCTACGGGAAGGCCTAGACCTTCCAGAGGTTAGTTTGGTGGCCATCTTAGACGCCGATAAGGAAGGTTATTTACGTTCCCGAACATCTTTGATCCAGACTGTAGGCAGAGCCGCCAGACATATCGATGGAAAAGTAATTATGTACGCAGACAGGGTCACTGATTCCATGAAAAGTGCCATCGAGGAAACTGATCGGAGACGCTTTATTCAAAAGACCTACAACGATGAGAATGGAATTACACCACAAGGCATACAAAAAACCATAAGGGACATTACTGAAAGGGTAAAATCTGTCATAGAACCTTCACGAGAGGAATTGGTCAATGGTCTGGATTTGCCTAAGGAAGATTTAGTAAGACTGATAAAGGATCTAGAAGTTCAAATGAAATCAGCCTCAAGGGAACTTGAATTTGAAAAGGCTGCTATGGTGAGAGATCAGATTTTAGATTTACGAAAAATAGTTGCTGATGACTCCAATTAGNTAAATCTTTATTGACACTATAAGAAGTCAAAATATAGAATNTATTCCTGACCAAATATGTCAACAAGTAAACTGCCCCCCAATAAGGAATGAGAATGCCCGATTCTGAATCAGTCACAAAAGACGATGTACTTGAAGCCTTGAGAGATGTCTATGATCCAGAAATACCTGTGAATATCGTAGATTTAGGNTTGGTATACGGCGTTGAAGTAGCGGACGGAGATGTAGATGTGAGTATGACATTGACTTTCGCTGGTTGCGGTATGGGGCCTTATATAGCTCAACAAGCAGAGTGGCGATTGGCGGAAGTGGAAGGTGTTGAAGATATCAATGTTGATCTTGTTTTTGATCCCCCTTGGACTCCTGATATGATAACCGAGGAAGGAAAACGCTTACTCGGATTGGACTAACATCCCACTTTTTTCTTAACAAACTGATTCCTGTGAATCAAAATGGCGGAGTATCTCATGGCTCAACAAAACCCAGCTCAGGCACGTGCTCGAATAGAAGCAATGAAACGTCAGTTTGATCAGAAACGTCAAATTGAAGAATCTCTATCAGGAATAAAGAATAAGATCGGTGTCTATAGTGGTAAAGGTGGCGTAGGTAAGACAACGGTAGCCGTGAATCTGGCCGCTACACTTGCCAACGACGGTGCCACAGTCGGGATCCTAGATGTGGATATTGACTGTCCGAATGTTGTCAGGGCAATGAAAATTTCGGAACACCCCACAGTAGGTGGAGAGCAGAAGATGATACCACCAGAAAGATTTGGCGTGAANGTAATGTCCATGTCGTTTTTTCAAGAAAATGAGGACGAGGCCATAATATGGCGAGGTCCAATGATTCACAATGCCATAAACCAAATGCTGCAAAGCACTGAATGGGGGGAGCTGGATTACTTGGTAGTAGATATGCCACCAGGTACATCTGACGCACCATTAACAGTAATGCAAGTCCTTACAATGGATGGGTTTGTGGTTGTAACTACCCCCCAAGAACTGGCCAAAATAGATGCCAAACGCTCTATAAATATGATCCGTAAATTGCAAGTAAATGTGTTAGGGGTCGTCGAAAACATGTCTGGAGGAATTTTTGGACAGGGAGCAGGGCAAGAAATATCCAAGGAATTAGAACTGGAGTATCTAGGTGAGATAAATGTCCGATCTGACTACCAGGACACCTCTAGACCTGCATCTTTACTAAACAATGACATATTGTCTGAATATCGCAATGTAATGTCTAAAACCCTTAATGTATTGGGNAACAAATAGATCACTTTTGAAAATTTATCCCTTCGACATAGCATATAAGATCTTTCAACCCTTTATTGGTATCAACCCCCAAGTTAACTCTGCAGACTGACCGACCGAGAGATAACAACGTTTTCAGATCTCCGTCAGCCTGGGCTGCCAACAAAATAGAAAACCCATAATTTTCATCTCCGATTCGTACTTCTTCAGAAGAAATGTTCAACAGCTGCAAGAAAACCCCTGAAGGAGGGCCACCTTTATGCATCTGANCTGTGGAATGTAAATAGGATGGGCTTGTAGCTATAGTTACCTGCGCCCCACTTAAGGAACGAATACTCATTGCCAACTCGGAAAGTAATTTCCGTTCAGAATCCTCGATAGCCACGAATGGCAATATGGAAACGTAATTCATATTTGTTATGTTCTTGACCCATTCAGCAAAACTTATGGTAGGAGCGATAGTGGGTAATTCTCCTTCAACAACGTAGTGATCAAGGATTCTAGCAGTCATATCTTTAGAATTTTGGACTTGAGGCTGATCAAATGGATTTATTCCCATAAGGTTTGCTATCAAAACTACCGACAATTTCCACTTGAAAAATTCACCCCCTATACAAGTCGGGTCTTTAATCTTTATTGTATATATTGGGATTGAGTGATCATTTAAAAACAATTTTGTATCGAATTCTGGTTTATCCGGATTTGATACATCCTCATAAATAATCGCGCAAACCTCGTTTGAAGGACTTAAAATTTCTGGTTCACCAACTACTGGAATAATTCCAACTCCGTCCTTACCTAAACTTTCTGATAATAACTGCTCTAACCATGATCCTAGGTTTTTCATAGATGATGGCAGGTATATATACAGTTTGTCTTTCCCTTGAGCAAGGTTATTTCCTAAATAATCTGCCAGCAAAGCTGCTGGGTTTTGTTGATACTCCAAATTACGACACAAAGAAACCATGTCATTTGTAGAATTAACAACAGGGGATATGTCGGACCTGTTTAAAAGGGCAGGGAAAAGTCCAAAAGAAGACATTTCTGAAAACCGACCACCAATATTAGTATTCCCATACACCACACCTCGAAAGTTATGTTGAAGAGCAAATTTATCGAGATCTGTACCAGGATCAGTAATAGCAATGGCATTTTTTGAGCCACATGACATCGATATAATAGGATCCAATTTTTCTAGAAAATATTTGGCAAGAGTGATTGTTTCAAGGGTCGTCCCAGATTTAGAGGAAACGACTAGAAGTGTTTTCTCGTTCCCGACATCATTTAATATTTTTTCAACAGTAGCCGGTACTATGGAATCAACAAATATGAATTGCGGTGTATCATCTCCAATGGAAACAATGGCTCTAGCCCCAGCACTACTTCCGCCAACCCCGATCAGCAGCACATGTCGGAAATTTTCCATACATATCTGGTTTGCCATATCGGAATATAGCTTTGTTTCTTCTGGAGTCCAATCACAGCCCAATGCCCATCCCAAATATTTGTACATCTTCGATTTGGGCTGACTCGCAGAGTCCCAAAAATTGGANAGTGCACCTTTAAGCAGACGCGACTCCCATTTTACAGAATCCTGCTCAGGGTACATACTTCGGACTAATTACCGAGTGGCCGCCANGGTCGCCCTTTTTTGNGATATATTTTCAAGGAGTTGATCAAANGAATCTGCGAAAGCCTTTACCCCATCTTCAAGTAATGTTTGTGTTATTACTGACATATCTATCCCTGCTGTGGTTAGGGCACTTATATGGTTATAGGCATCATCTACATTCTTCGTGATCGTGTTCTCCGAATTACCATGGTCTATGAAGGCATTCAAAGTAACATCAGGCATGGTATTGACNGTATCAGGACCTACTAGATTTTCTACATATAGTACATCTCGCATTGCAGGATTTTTCATGCTTGTACTAGCCCATAATGGCCTCTGTATATTAGCCCCGGCTGCACGAAGTTTCTCAAATCGACTTGATGCAAAAGTATCTTGAAATTCTTTATAAGCAATTTTGGCGTTTGCAATTCCTGCCATACCTTTGAAATCATCTGAAAGAAGTTTCCCTTGAGAAATGGCACTATCCACGGCCGTATCAACTCTACTAACGAAAAATGAGGCCACTGAAGTTGTTTTGGATAAATCAGCACCACTAACATGAAGATTTTCAAGGCCACTAAGATAGGCCTCCCGTACCATTGAATACATCTCAGTAGAAAAAATCAATGTGACATTGACACTTATACCTTTTGATATCAATTGCTGTATTGCTGGAATCCCTGATTCTGTGGCCGGCACCTTGATCATTAAATTAGGGCGATCAACCTCTTTGTAAAGCCTTTCTGCTTCAGCAACCGTATTATCTGTGTCATTAGCAAGATGAGGGTTCACTTCAAGGGACACGTATCCATTCTTCCCATCCGTTTTTTTATAGGTGTCCGCCAATAAGTCAGCAGCATCTTGTATGTCCGCTACCGCTAATTTTTCAAAAACCTCAATATCTGAAAATGTTTCCACTTCCATATTTTGGATGGCAGAATCGTAAACTTGGGATGAAGAAATGGCCTTTTCAAATATACTGGGATTGGATGTCAGCCCGACAACTCCCCAATCAAGTATCTCTTTCAATCCACCTGAAACAAGTAATTCCCTACTTATGTTGTCGTACCACACTGACTGTCCAAGTTCTTTCAGTGCGAGTAAGTTAGCAGATCTCGGCATAAATTCCCTCCATCACAAATCCACATTACTCTCCCTTATTGTTCCTAGCTTATGGTAACGCGGAATATATGCAACCATAATAACACTCAGACTTCTACTGAATAGATAAATTTTAACCCATCCCGGCTAAGAAGCCCTAGATAGGGACTTAATGCCGCATTATTGGCAGCTTTTTATAAACCTGGCATCACATAGTCAATCTTCGATACAAGACCAGCAGACGCTCAGGTAGGTCGTTAATATCATCTANAATTTCATATCCCATGTCAGAAGTCATCGTCTTTAGGTAATCATGCCCATTTTTGTCCACAGTCAGACAAAATGAATTAATCCCTTGTTTTTTTGCCTCATCCAATGCCATTTTTGTATCATGTACTGCGTATTCTTTTTCCACTCCTTCNCTACTGTAACCTCGATCTTGTGGCCTACCATCACTTATCAAAAACAAAATCTTAGTACGAGCATCAGTATTATCCAGTTTATGGGCAGTATGTCTTATAGCAGGCCCCATCCTAGTAGCATGNAATGGCGCAATTCTGTCAATTCTACGTTTGACTTTATCTGAAAACCCTTCCTGTAGATCTTTGACAGTGTAAAATTCAACATTTTCTCTTCCATATCCAGAAAACCCATATATTCCGTAAGTATCTCCAATAGCNTCCAATGCATTTATAAGAAGTACCATGGATTCTTTTTCCATATCTATAATTCTTTTATACGATCTTCGCATNTGCTCCCCACGACGCGTTCTCAACCAAACCATATATTCCACAGGATCATCTGGAGCATCCCAATCATCCTGCTTATTCTTCCCTTCATCTATAGCTTCAGCAGTAGAGGCACTAGTGTCTAAAAGAAAAGCGACTGCTACATCTCGCTGAACTTTATTCCGGCGCCAATAGAATTTTTCGTCTGGACTAGATCCTGTCTTAATATCGACCATATTTTCAATGACATCATCGATATCAATATCTTCTCCATCTATTAGCTTTCTCTCTTTCCTGAACATTTCAGGAACCATCATTTCAAATTGCCTTCTAATCCTCGTGACGAGTGTCCCGTATTCATTAAGGATGTTTCCAAAATATGCAGGGTCACCTTCTTGCATNGTTTTTTGCCTGACAATACACCACCGTGGCTTATAATCTTCTGCTCTAAAATCCCATTCGTCATATACGAACGTCTCGGGTTCAGCAGGTTCTAATTCTCCGCCTTCTTCATCTACATGAACGAAAGGTCCTTGCGAGTCATCAGGGGACTGAGGCATATTAGCCCCGGCTTCTTTCATTATGTTGTCGGCAAACATACCACTCGACTCTTGAATTTCCNCCTCAGTTGCCTGAAGATCCAACTCGGCACTATTTTCCAAAAGTTCCTGTAACTGCTCCTGAGTCAAAGGTTCACCTTGAGCTTGACTCATTTCGTCTTGTTCCTGCATCCTCAATTCAGTCATTAATTGAGCCAATTCTGGCTTAAAATCTCCTCGATATTCCACCTCTTGCAAGGACTCATACTCCTCCTCCCCTTCTGGGCGCAGTTCCATTTCCATACCCATACCAATCTGTTCCAGTAAATTCTCCATATCCTCTGGATCAACATAATCCTCATCATCTTCGTCTTCAAAATCCATATCATTCCAATCATCTGGAGGAATTTCTTCATTTGGAATAGCCGAAATAATTGCGTAAATCCTCAATGTAGCCTCTGCTGTATCTTCTACAGTCGCGTCAGACACCAGTACCCTCCGCGCTATTTGAGCTACTTGCGAAGCTTCCTTGCTGTATTTGGAAGGTGCTGAAACTCCCTCATATTGCTGAAGACTGAGTCTAACCATAAATTCAANCATGGCTTCCCTAGCTGGAAGTTCTTTAATATNAGGCCTATTCTCATGGGAGTCACTCTGTACCTGTATGTAAGAAGATTTAATTCCTGGGTATTCAGCCTTCACCCTTGCATCGAGCCGTCCATCCTCTACTACGGTAAAAATATCCAAAGATAATTTACGATCCTCAAATAAATCGAAAAATCTCTGCATGTCCGTCAACCATGCCCGCTCCAAACCCGTATGTTCTTCCAAGAGCTGATCTTGAGGGGTTTCTAGACTATCTTGTTCATCAGCACCCGATAAATCCTCGGTTTGCTTATTTTGCAAAGCTTCTATCCTTCGTTTTTCTAAGTCAAGACGGAGGTTTTCAAAAAGTTCTGCATCTCTTTCGAATTCAAATATGAAACTGCCAAACTCCAAATGAGCAACTTGGTGAGTGGATACCACTTTAAACCAAGCGTAATTTTCTTCNTTTGATGCATACCTATCGACAACCGTAGGTACAAAAACAGTAGAACCTTCTGTCGTAGGAGATTCATTTGAAACCCAACCTATATTCTTTTCAACAAGAGCATCCGTCGGGGACAGCTTAATTTCCGCACCAGCAAGGGCCCGACAGTACATTTCCATGACAGGTTTAATCCTGTCAAATTCTATCCCAGAGGATAAAGTCTCGATTACTGCCTCTGAATGAGATGATTCAATCTTGAAAAATGCCAGCCCGCCGTCTTTGTTCTGAGAGAGGGTATTCACGCCCTCCTGGTACCAACGCCCCAACTGCATGATAGTAAGTTTTTCCAGCACTATAGGAGCTGATTTAATGAATTCGGGCATGGCTAACGGTTCTTCATTTAGTAGTGTTTCCGCAAACCCCAAAACTATGTGGTGATTATCTTCTTCTAGCAGGGACAAAGACTGAGATATCTCAAGCATAGTTCCTGGGATATTGGTTCCGCCATTATTAACCAAACTCTCCGCTAATTTTAGGAATCTCATTCTTTCTTCTGGATGGATCTTAGGCAATGCTTTTGCCCCGGCTTCAAAGAAACTTTTCACTTCCCTCCATCCAGTATCAACTAAAGTTGTGGCTAGAGACAAAAACGCATCTTTGTCCTCACCAACTAATGGAAAAATCTGTTCTCCTAGTGTCAAACATTCAGAGGACAAGTCGTAAGATCGATGTGAAAGANCATCAAGAAAGTTAGCGAAATTTTCCAACTGCTGAAAAGACAGAGTATCTAGCAAAGTAGGACTTTCAGCAAAAAACCGGCAGGCTAATGTACTAGATTTCCAGGTCCCCTTGTATAGTCCATCTCCCAGGCCNGCCCAGCTTTCTATATGTCTGGACCGTAATTTACTCATCGTTGCNGGGCTTGCTTCAAAATATGCCGCCGCCAAGGTAGGGGACTCTTCACAAAGGGAAGATCCGCACTCCATCCACCGAACAAAATAACTGTAAGGCATTGATGCTATAACTTTAGGGCTTACCTGAAAGAAGTGAGCTGCAGCCTCCCAAGAACGCACAGTCTGGCCAGCTATNGCAATTCCCTGTTTCAACCAATCTGATCTCTGCTCATCAGAAAGAGCATCAGGCATTTCTAATATAGCTTTATTAAAATTATCTTGGACTTGGGCTGGATATTTCTCCAGTTCTGGTATTAATTCTTGCAAGGCTTGTAATTTGTCAGTCACAAATACTCCTTCAATTTCTTTCACCAATCACACTAGCAAAATTATTAAGAATTCTTGCTGTAGCACCAAACACCACGTTGCCACCATATTGATAAGCCGGCTGGTTGACAACTTGTCCTGCCACTATTTTGGCCTCATCTCTACGAGCAGATTGGCTGAATAATATAGATAACGGGATCTCTATTATTGCTTCGACTTCATCATTTTCAATGTCATATTGGTACGGATGGCTAACCCAAGCTACAGTTGGGGTAATCTCATACCCTGTTGTAGTACGGGTATTTTCTAGTACTCCCAGCACATTAATACTACTGGCTCCAACACCCATCTCTTCCCACGTTTCTCTCAGAGCAGTTTCAGTCAAATCTTTATCCAAAATATCTCGTCTGCCTCCAGGAAAGCATATTTCCCCTTTATGGTGCTCAACTTTCTGAGTCCTTTTATTCAAAATGATCCAATACTCACCATCTCTCTCAAAAAGAATCAGCAATACTCCTGCAGCGGTGTAACCATCTGGAGAATTCTTTGATTCTCCTAATTTATTTAACCTATCTGTTATATCGGCCGGAGATAGCATTGCTAACCGATTTACTCAAAAATNGAAGAAATTATCTCTGTTATGCTTTGCTGTAAGGACTCATCGTCTGTTATTGCCCAATTGACCGAGACTTGGCAGGCTCTTCTAGGAGGTATACCTTCTGATATGAGTTTGCCAGCATAAATGAGTAGTCTCGTACTTGCGCCTTCTCCTAAACCATGCTCCTTCAAGTTTCTGATTTTCTCTCCAAGCTTGGCCAACTGATANGCAGTGTCTTTGTCTACTTCCGCCTCGTGCTCAACAATTTGGGCCTCTAGATCCACTGGTGGGTAGTCAAATTCGATTGATACAAACCTTTGCCTAGTACTGTGCTTCAAATCTTTCAATGCACTCTGATAACCAGGATTATACGAAAGAACTAATAGAAATCCTTCTGCTGCCTCGAGCAACTCACCTCTTTTTTCGATAGGTAGTATCCTTCTATGGTCCGTCAAAGGGTGTATCAAAACCGTGGTGTCTTTTCTCGCCTCGACTACTTCATCCAGATAACATATGCCACCAGCTTTCACAGCTCTTGTCAGCGGCCCATCAAGCCATACGGTTTGATCTCCTTCCAGCAAATATCTTCCAACTAANTCACTTCCTGTAAGGTCTTCATGGCATGCTATTGTGACCAAAGGGAGATTAACNCCAGAATTGTCTGAATCATCTTTTGTCACTTTGGTTAGCTCTAAGCCCAACTTATATGACATGTATTCGACAAACCTAGTTTTCCCGCACCCCGTGGGCCCTTTAAATATCAAAGGAAGCCTACTTTTGTATGCGGCTTCAAATAATTCCACCTCATCATTAATAGGAACGTAGTAAGGTTCCTCTTCCAGTTGATATTCTTCAATAATGAAACTTTTATACAGTGATTGAGTTGTCATATTCAGCTATCTCACTCCTAATTATTAACTACTCTTGTGTTCCAAATTTGTTCTACGCCATCGGCTAATTCATCTGTAGTTCCATCATTAGATATCACAACATTTGAGTGACCGACTCTTTCATCATTAGACATCTGTGATTCTATTCTGGCAATTGCATCCTCCCGACTTAAAGAATTACGATCCTTTAACCTTTCAATTACGGTTTCCTTATCTGACGTAACGACCCATACTTCATCAAATAAATCTTGCCACCCCGCTTCAATAAGAACCGCTGCCTCCACCACCACCACATCAGTGCCGTTTGATGAATATTCTTCCAATTGTCCTTGAATCATGTCTCGGATTAACGGGTGCATAATAGCATTCAACTTTGACATATTTTGAGGACTAGAAAAAACTATAGGGCCAAGTTTTTTTCTATCGACCGTGCCATCTTCCCCNACAATTTGATCNCCAAATGCGTCAACAACCATATCGAATCCCACGGTACCGGGTAGGTATGCCTCATGACCAAGCAAGTCGGCATTCACAANTGTAGCACCAAGATCATTCAATAAATTAGAGACCAAGGACTTGCCAGTCCCTATGCCTCCAGTAAGACCAATACTGAGCATATTACCTCGTCTAGGAAAAAGTCATTCGGTCATTCTACAGGAGGTTAATTTTGAGGGTCAATCAAAAGTATTCGGTGGGACTAGAATTTAGACTTAATGGNAATTTTGCCAACCATATATAATATATAGCTAACCAATCATTTCAGATCAATTAAATATGCAAGAAAAACTGAGACAAATACCGAGCGTAAGCTCAATCCTGATGAACACGCGGATCTCAAANTTGGTAGACGAATTCTCATCCGAAGTGATAACCAAAANCGTGCAAATTAAACTCGGTGAGATAAGGGCAACAGCCAAATGCACTTCTGACATTCCGACAATATCAGAAATAGTCGACCAAATATCAAATCACGTCCAAATGAACTGGACCAATTGGCCCAAAAACGTCATCAACGCGACAGGTGTAGTGATCCATACTAACCTAGGACGTGCCCCTTTGAGCTCAGAGAGTATGGACGCCGCTACAGATTCCTCTAAATCTTACAGCGATTTGGAACTAGAACTAAATTCCGGTAAGCGGGGTTCTAGGCAGGCGCGGGTTTCAAAATTACTATCGGATTTAACAGGAGCAGAAGCTGGTCTTGTCGTAAACAATAATGCCGCCGCTCTAATGCTTGGACTTTCAGCCTTGGCGCTAGGAAAAGAAGTTATAGTTTCACGGTCGGAAGCTGTGGAAATCGGAGGAGGATTCCGAATCCCGGATGTTCTTAGACAAAGCGGCGCAGCTCTANTAGAGGTTGGCACAACAAACAAAACATACGTGGAAGATTACGAAAGGGAAATAACTGAAGAGACTGGAGCCATTCTATCGATCCACGCTAGTAATTTTAAAATAATCGGCTTCACATCGACACCTTCGATATCAGATCTTTCAAATTTGGCGGCGAGACGGGGCATCCCNGTTCTGCACGACGTAGGAAGCGGATCCCTGCTTGATACCACTAAGTATGGACTAGCTGCAGAGCCTCAACCTCAAGAGAGCATAAGGGCTGGTGCAGATTTATGTTTCTTCTCAGGAGATAAATTACTAGGCGGNCCACAGGCTGGAATAGTGATAGGACGAAAAACATACATCGATCAACTTTCAAGACATCCTTTAGCCAGAGCTTTTAGAATAGATAAAATGAATTTGGCAGCCCTAACTGCAACCCTAATCCACTATCTTAAACAAGAGGCCGAAACGAAGATTCCGATATGGCAAATGATATCCGCGAAATCAGACGATCTACGCAAACGGGCACATAACATACTCAACCATATATCCAGTAATGCCATTTACTCAATAGAAATAATTGAGACAGAATCAACGGTTGGAGGTGGCAGTTTACCCGGAGAAAATATGGAATCGGTGGGAATTAAAATAATCGGAAAGAATCCCGAAAATTTAGCATCGAAAATCAGAAAGGGGAACAGGCCTGTAGTTTCCAGAATCGAAGGCGACACAGTCATATTTGATCTACGTACTGTATTGCCAAATGATGACGACATACTAGCGACAGTCATTTCTGAAAACACGCAGGAATAAATGCCTTACCAGAACCCTCAAAATTCTAACCTTTTCAAAAAAATGTCTGTGCCAAATGAGATCCATCTGCGTAGAGAGAAAGTTGTGCCCGCGATTGAAAGACTAAAGACCTACATCGAGGATGCCAAAAATGCAGGCATGAAAGAGATCAGAGTTATTCATGGCCGGGCAGGAAGTGGTGACATGAGAAGAGCTGTACATGAGCTGCTCAGTGCTCATCCTGAGATTGAAAAATTCTACTCTGCACCGCCTGCAGAGGGAGGACCAGGAGCAACAATAGCCGTCCTCACTATATCTCCTCACTCATAATTAGTTTTTGCGTTTGTGACTGCGCCCCAGGTGGCTACACAAAACGGAACCAAGTACGTCAAAGGAACCTTCCAAATTAATCCTTTATAAAAATGTCCAGCAAATATGAAGTCCCCTTGGTTCAATAAAATCAAAATTGTCCCTACAACACCAGATGCAAGAAAAGATCGTTTTAGCATTGGAGAATATCCCAGAAGACACCACAGATGGCGATAGTCAGATAGTCCTTTATTATTCACCATATAAGATGCCCCATTGACAGTCTTCTCACATCTACCACAAACAATAGGCTTACCCATATTCGTCTCCAATCATTAATTTGCAGATTCTTGTACACTATCCAACTACCCCAACCAGAACATTTTTACACATCAATCAAGGCTAAAAAATGAACATGTTTGATTTTGAGGCAAACAGGCATCTGTCNCAAGGTGCCCCTTTGGCAGCTAGGATGCGGCCAACGAGTTTGGATGGCATATTGGGTCAAACCCATTTAACCGACAAAGACAGCCCACTTCGAAAAAGCATTGATGCTGGAAGAATACCTTCGTTTATTTTGTGGGGNCCACCCGGAACTGGTAAAACCACACTCGCAAATCTTATAACTTCAACTTCGAACTTCCACCTAGAAACAATCAGTGCAGTAACATCAGGAGTCTCTGAGTTAAGGAAAATTATTTCTGAATCAAAATCACGTCTTGGCATGTCAGGGCAAAGAACTGCTCTTTTTATCGACGAAATTCATAGATTTAATAAAGCTCAACAAGATGCGATATTGCCGTATGTTGAGGATGGTACCGTCACTTTTATAGGGGCCACCACTGAAAACCCTTCATTTGAAATAATTTCACCACTGTTGTCCCGGTGTCGGGTTTTTACACTNAACGGCCTAGATATAAAAGACATTGTACAAATCTTGGCNAAATCTTTAGAAGATTCTGAAAAGGGCCTAGGAAAAAGAAATCTTAAAATAGAGGAAGGAGTCTTAGAAAACATAGCTTCATTGTCTGGTGGTGATGCTAGATGGGCTTTAAACACATTAGAGTTGGCAGCAGACTCAGCTTATATAGAAGGCAACGATTTGTTAGTAACCAAGTCTTTGTTGAACGAAGTAATAGAAACCAAAGTACTACCTCATGATAAATCTGGAGACAAGCACTATGACACAATCTCTGCCTTTATAAAATCTGTACGGTCTTCTGACCCTGATGCGGCAGTGTATTGGTTAGCCAGGCTTCTTTTGGCAGGAGAGGACCTTATGTTCATAGCTAGAAGACTTGTTATATTGGCCAGTGAGGACATAGGACTGGCCGATCCACGAGCACTGTCTATGGCGGTCTCTGCTCAGCAAGCTACCCATTTTGTCGGAATGCCCGAAGCCCNTATCATTTTGGCTGAAGCCACTATATATTTAGCATCTGCCCCCAAAAGTAATTCTGCCTATAAAGCAATAAATTCAGCCATGTCGGAAATCAAATCTTCCGGCGAAAAAGCTGTACCCCTCCATCTCCGAAATCCTGTCACCGAACTAATGTCACAAGAAAAATATGGAGAAGGATACCAATACGCTCATGACTATCCAGGACACTTTGTAAAGACAAAAAATCTTCCAGAAAATCTTGGTACTAAAAACTTTTATACCCCCGGAACAATAGGCTACGAAAGATACATATCAGAAAGGCTTAATAGATGGTGGAACGAAAACCCAACTGAGTAGTCAATCATCGATCTTATTGGCCGCATTAACTCCTATGGATAGCATATTTTTTGCTATTCTAACCCCGTTTGATATAACCACCACACCGCCTGCAGCAACGGCGATCGGAGCACCTAATATGGCGGCAATCGCTCCTGCGTGGAATCCAGCAGCCCCACTAAACCCCCAACATAGAGATTGAAAACTTAACACTCGTCCACGCATCTCATCTGGAACCGAAGTCTGTAGCAAGGTTGACAACCCACTTTCATAAATCACTCCAGATCCATATGCAACACCCAACAAAACCATTGATAGAACCACNATATCTGAAAATGCAAATGTAGTTAAGGCAACGCCAAATCCAAACAATCCATAAACAACTAACTTACCCTTATTTTCCACATCAGGCATTAGGGTCATAATTACAGTTGAAATTGCAGCTCCTAAAGCTCCCACTGCCATGAGGAGTCCTAGTCCTCGCGCATCTAATCCAAGTTCGTCTCTGGCGATTACTGGCAGCATTGATTCAACCGCCCATCCAAATATCTCTGTAACCAGTATTGCGAGTATCAAAGATCGAATTATCTTATTATTAGCAACATATTTAGCNCCGTAAACTAAATCTTCTAAATGGGAAGATGTGGATATTCCCGGAGACTTTATATTCTTAAGATTCAAGAAAATTAGATTTGATAGAACTAGAGAAATGAGCATAAAGACAAATCCCAAATAGATTTCCCTATCGATAAGCCAGCCCCCTGCTAATGGTGCTAAAACTCCCATGACCGTCATAGAAAAGAAATTAGCAGCGGTTCCTCTGAGCAGATTCTTGGAACCCACTAAATCTAATGTCATAGCCAATTTACAAGGAAGTCTTACAGCGTGAAAAGCACCTCCGCAAAAGCCATAACACAGCACATGCCATACCTCCAGGACATCGTAAAAGGCCGCTATTCCCAAAAAGGCAACAATGNCTATTTGAATATATTGGGTGATTACCAATAATATTTTTCTGTTGTACCGATCTATTAGAACTCCGGCTAAGGGACTGAATAATGTCATCCCAACCCCAGAAACCCCGGCGGTAGCCCCTACCCAGAATGCAGAATCAGTTTGCATTAAAACAACCCAGCCTTGGATCATAGGGCTTACCATCATCGAGGCATCGTCAAACAACAAGCCCGCAAAAAAACGACGGTAGGAATGGTTTTTGAACAGGGACAGCATATTTAAACCTGCTCAATAACTCTAAAAACTTAAAAATAAAAACATGAAGTTAGTCTGTATAAAATCTATAGAATCATGATGCNATGGCATTCGCCATCACTTCTAAAACGTAATCTATATCTTTTGAATCTACTCCATAATGGGTTACAAATCTCCATCTAGCATAAGGGGAGGCCCCTTTTATTCCTTCCGCCTCCAATTTTTTCATCAACTCATTTTTATTAGGATGGTNCACTTCGAAGAAAACCAAATTGGTATCTACGGTATCGGGATCAATCGATATCCCATCTATTTTAGATAGCCCTTCTGCCAATTTCTTTGCGTTGGCGTGATCCTCTGCCAGCCTATCAACCATTTGATCAAGAGCCACAATACCCGCTGCTGCTAAAAATCCAGCTTGCCTCATTCCCCCGCCCACCATTTTCCGCCATCTCCTCGCTTCATCGATGAATTCATTGGTACCAGCCACAATAGAACCAACTGGNCAACTGAGCCCCTTTGAAAGGCAAAAACTTACGGTGTCTGCTTCTTTCAGCATTTCATCAACCGGAGTTTCTAATTTAACGGCTGCATTGAATATTCTTGCCCCATCCACATGAAGCGGCAATTCATTTGCGTGGGCCACATCAGCTATTAACTTGGTATCTTGGGGGGTGAGTACTCTACCCCCACAGTTATTTTGAGTGTTTTCGATGGCAACCACAGCTGTGTGGGGATTGTGATTATTCGTCGAATCTCGTATGGCTTCTTCAACTTCATAAGGATCAAGCATACCTCTGGTATCATTCCTAACCGTGTGGTAGGAAACTCCCCCTAAAGCTGCTGCTCCGCCTGCCTCTGAACGAAAAATATGGGATTTGTCGCCAAGAATAATTTCGTCACCTCTTCCACAATGTGATANAACTGAGATTAGGTTACCCATAGTCCCACTCGCAACAAACACAGCAGCTTCCTTACCTACCTTCGCTGCCGCAACTTCTTCCAATTTGTTGACTGAGGGATCATCACTAAACACGTCATCACCAATTTTGGCTTTGGCTATAGCTTCTCTCATTTCTGGGGATGGGTGGGTAACGGTATCGCTTCTAAGATCGACTGCAGTCATATTTTCCACCGAGTTTATTGAATTTGTTTTTTTGATTTCGCACATTGATTCTAGCAACGCCCTCTAGCAATTACTATACTTAGGGTTAATTTAGACACTGCCTACAAATCCCCAATTNATATATCAAGGTNCAACTATGAGTGAAATAACTAAAGAATTAACAACCTTGTCAACTGAAAATTCCGAGTTGGAATCCTTGCTTGAAATTCCGACAAAGCCAGAAAAACCTCCATGCGTGATCCTGTGCCATCCACATCCCAGATATGGGGGAAATATGTTTGACACTTTGATTAATCACATCTCAAGCTACTTGCTTGACAGCGGTATTGCAACATTGAGGTTCAACCAGAGAGGAGTCGGAATGAGCAGTGGTGAAACAGGAGACGGACCAGAAGAATTGAAGGACACACAATCAGTCGTAAATATGACGACTATCAACCCCAAAATAGACGGTAGTCGACTGGGAATAATTGGATATTCATTTGGGGCTTGGATGGCATTGGAATCATCGTTAAGATCCAACTCAATTAAATCACTTNTTTCTATAGCATGCCCACAAAATAAATTTGCTCAATACGGCACGGTTCAAATAACTCAACCCAAACTCTTAATATTGGGCGATCGAGACCACGATTTTACTATTGGTCAATTTAGATTTCTGTCCAATAGGATGTCGGAACCCAAAAGAACAGAAGTTATAACTGGAGCAGACCATTTTTTCAGAAACCATACTGAACTAGTGGCAAAGTTAGCAGGTGAATTTATTAAGGAAACTTTATAGGCTAATATATGNTTCTAAAAATTTTAATAACAGGTTTCTTCCGACAATAATCTAGATTTCAAATAATTTAATTGGAGAAATACTTTGGTAGAAAATCAAACATTCAGAAAAGAACGAGACTCTATGGGGGAATTTGAAGTCCCATCTCATGCCTATTATGGCGCCAATACTATGAGAGCAGTTCTAAATTTCCCCATAAGTGATCTTCGCTTTTCTAGATCTTTTATTGAAGCAATTGCACTAGTAAAACTAGCCGCTGCCCAAACAAATATTGAGCTAGGCCTACTGGATCCAGATTTAGGAAAAGCAGTCATCCAATCAGCAACAGAAGTATCANCAGGAAAATTTGACGACCAGTTCGTGGTAGATATATTTCAAACCGGGTCTGGTACCTCCACAAACATGAACGCTAACGAGGTAATTTCAAATAGGGCCATCGAAATTTTGGGAGGAGATCTGGGTTCACGAGTACCCGTACATCCCAATGACCATGTGAATACCGGCCAATCTTCCAACGATGTAATACCCACAGCAATACATGTAGCTGCTGCAAAGGCGATAACAGATGAGTTAATTCCATCATTGAAAAAATTATCTTCCTCCTTAAACACCAAATCCAAGGAGTTTATGCCAATTATCAAAACTGGAAGAACTCATCTCCAAGATGCAACCCCTGTTAGACTTGGCCAAGAGTTTCTAGGACATGCAGGTCAAATAGAAAGAGGTATTATCCGAGCAGAACAGGCGGTTCAAGAGCTTGCAGAAGTCGCCTTAGGCGGCACGGCAGTAGGAACAGGAGTAAACACTCATCCTGAATTTGCCAAGAGAGTCTGTGGAAAATTATCCGAATCTATAGGAATAACAATTAAGGAAACTTCAAATCATTTTCAAGCTCAAAGTACTCTGGACAATATAGTGGACGCCAGTGGTTCATTAAAAACGATCGCTGTCAGTTTAATGAAGATCGCCAATGATGTGCGATGGATGGGATCTGGTCCCAGAGGTGGGTTTGGCGAAATTGAGTTACCGGAAGTCCAACCTGGTAGTTCAATAATGCCAGGTAAAGTTAATCCTGTGATACCAGAATCAGTNTGCCAAGTGGCTGCACAAGTAATAGGAAATGATGTCACTGTTGCTGTTGCCGGGCAATCTGGCAATTTTGAAATCAACGTCATGATGCCAGTGGCGGCCTACAATCTTCTTCAATCGATAGATTTATTAGCTACAGCCTCATCAAACCTAGCTGATCAATGCATTGATGGACTTAAACCAACATCGAGAGGCCCAGAAATGGTAGAAAAAGGCCTAGCAATTGTAACAACTTTGGTTCCACATATTGGCTACGATAAATCAGCTGCATTAGCACATAAGGCCCAAGAAACTGGTCAAACAATTATGGAAGTAGCCCTAGAAGAAACCGATTTATCTGAACAAGAATTAACAAAAATACTCGATCCAGAATCGATGACTGAACCGGGGGTTTCTGGAGTATCTATAGGCTAAATCTTAAATAAACTTTTTGGCAATAATAAGTTGTTCAGGTTTCGATAGAGGTCCAGACTCGATCATATAGGAGAGAGTTTTTGATAACACATCTCCAACCCCAGGGCCTTCGGTCANTCCAAGGCCTATCAAGTCTTGGCCGTCAATTAGTAGGTCAATCTTGTTTAACTCTTGAAGAAATAAATCAAGATTGCTTTTAATTTTTCTTGAGACATATGTACCAGCTACCAGAATGGCTATTTCGGAGATTTGTTTCAGCTGGTCATGAAGCTCGCTGCGAGAAACTTTTTCCTCTAGTAATTCTATCCTCCCTAAATCAGACCCAAACTTCATAAATTCATTACCTAAATTCAGCCTCTCAATTGCATTTTGTCTCTCCAATGAGCTAATTAAGGATACAAAGGCATAGAAGTCCCTGTTATGAGGGTCTATTCGCAAAGACTGTAAAAGATCTCTTCTCTTAGTTAAATCTGCCCCATTAGGGAATGATTCGTGAGCATATGACATAACCTCATATTGATCTAAGGATCTCAAAATAGCGCCTGAATTTTCTTCAGAAAAAATCTTTCGTATTTCATTGGTTAACCGAACCCCACTTAGTAGTGATATTAACCTCAAGCCCTCTATCATGAATTTTTTTGTTCTCTTTTCTATATCAAACCCTAGTCTTCCAGAATAGCGTAATACTCGAAAAATACGCGTTGGGTCATCCTGAAAAGATTTAGAATGAAGAACTCTAATTTGCTTTGATTCCAGATCGGCCAATCCATTATCAAAATCAATTAATTCACACCAATCTTGAGAATTAATCCCTGCAGCAAAAGCATTTATGGAAAAATCCCTCCTGGCCAAATCATCTTCAAAAGAAGCATGCTCCACTACTGGTAACTCACCAGGAGATGGATATACCTCTTTCCTAGCCATAGCAAGGTCTATTGTTTGATCTAACAGAATTATTTTACATGTCCCAAACTGAGATANTGAGTGCACTTCGACCTTATATTTAGGATCAAATTTAGATGTGATATCTTGAGGGTCCGCTTCCAAAACAACATCAATGTCGGTAATCGATTTACCTAGAAGTATGTCCCTTACTGTACCGCCGACAAGAAAAGCCCTTATTCCTAATCTATCGAATTGCTCACCCAGTATGGTTATAGCTCTATATTGTGAAGAGCTGATGGTTTTCTTTAGAAGATTTTCTATATTCATGAATCGTTGAGCGCCATTTATGCTTCTTTACAGCACCTTTACAGTTCGTATACCTTGGAATTATACAGAGATGATTAGTATCGCATTAACTAACATTTTAAAAACCTACATTCTTTACAGGATTATTTTATATGGATGAACTCAGCCACATTAATTACTGTCAAACATGTGGCACAGGCTTGGTGAGGAAGNTTGATCGAAATAATGAAAGGCCTTACTGCAAAATATGTGGGACATTCACCTATATTGATCCAAAGGTTGCCGTGGTTGCACTTCTTACTCACCAAACCTCTTTATTGCTTATAAAAAGGGATATAGAACCACATTTTGGGAAATGGAGCCTACCGTCCGGATATGTAGACCGTGGGGAATCAGTTGAAAATGCTTTAATTAGGGAAGTATTTGAAGAAACAACGATACGTGCCGTCCCAACCCATTACCTTGGCGTTTTTTCTGGAAAGGGACCTGTAGTGGTTCATGTGTACGTAGTCACACATAAATCAGGTAAGGCCGCGCCCGGAGATGAGGTCAGTGAAGTTAAATGGTGTAAATTCNATGAAATACCAGAACTGCCATTCCCCTACGATGCAGAAATTATCTCCGAGTTCAGAAATTACCTAAGCACCATCTGAGTCATCATCCTCAGCATGGCCTTCATCCCATACCCTTTTAAATATTCCATATCTGGGACCATCTTTATCACCCAAGGGAGTTATATTTACTAATTCCCAGCCTTTATCACCCATACGCTTAAGTAGTCCTGTGGTATAGCGCAATCCACCCTCTTCTGTGTCTGTTTTCAATCTCACAACATCGTATTCCCACGTTGATATGCCATGTGGTAGATCAAAATCCTCCACATACTCCAGTTGTTGGAGTTCNTCCTCTGTAATCTCCGCCCAAGAATCTTCTGGCAATTCAGCCTGNCATTCATCACACGAGCTGGCAGGCCCCATGGAGTATCCGCCACATTCAGGGCAAAAATAAATTCTCATACTTAATTCTTTATATATTTCTTTTTCACTAATTCAATATTGGCTGTGAGTCCGATGATCTAACTTCTAATGATTATATGACTACAGCAAGAAAAATAGATACCATGGATTAGAACCATATAAACAAAGTAGATCTTATTCGAATGATAAGTTTCCCCAAGAGGTGTAATCGTATACCTTTACCTTGATAATCGTGGGATCCTCCGGAAGATAATTCTGTTCCCTATACTGAATATACCTTTTTTTCAGCAGTCTGACGGCGTCCAAGTTTTCGCAACGATTTTGAACAATACTGGCCTTACCTTTAAGCATTAGATACCCTAACTCGTTCCAATCCTGAGAATATCTATCAAATAGAACGACAACCTCATCATTATGGTTAATNTTGTTAATTCTGGTAAGAGTTTTTTTTGAACTTGCCTTGGGTTTTGAATCGATTGGTGTATAAATCGTGTCATTCTCAGAAAGAGCGAAACAAATGGGGATCGAGTGAGGCAACCCTGTCGGAGTAACAGTAGAAAGTCTTGCCAAATCACATGACAAAATAAATTCTTCTACTTTTTTTAACATTCAACACCAGAACCAATCGGACGCAATCGNTACCTGATAATTCCTAGATTTCTATAAATCCTCAATGGATTGGAAGTTCATATTGTATAGGTGTGCGTACAAACCATCTTTGTCCATCAACTCTTGATGTTTACCTACTTCCACTACTTCCCCTTCTTGAAGTACAACGATTTTATCTGCTCCTCTGATTGTGGATAGCCTATGAGCTATGACGATCGCAGTCCGCCCTAGAAGCAATTTCCTCAATGCAGTCTGTATAACCAATTCTGTATGGCTATCAATACTGGCAGTAGCTTCATCTAATATAAGTATCTTTGGATCATCGACGATGGCCCTAGCAAAACTGAGCAGTTGCCGTTGACCTAAGCTGATATTAGCTCCCCTTTCGGACAGGTAGGTATCGTACCCGTCTTCAAGTTGCATGATAAATTCATGGGCTCCTACGACTTTAGCGGAAGAAATAGCTTTTTCATCGGTAACATCAACGTGGTTGTATTTAATGTTTTCCATCACAGTGCCCGAAAACAAGTATGGTTCCTGCAGAACCATACTCATCTGGCCAACGACAGAGGTTCTTTTTACATCCCTAATGTCGATACCATCAATTAATATCTCACCTTCATCACGCCTTACTGGGTAGAATCTGGATAATATAGACACAATGCTGGTCTTACCTGCACCGGTAGGCCCCACTACCGCTACTGTCTCCCCTGCACTAACCTTGAGATCAATACCTTTCAGTACATCTTCACCCTCTACATACCTGAATCGAACGTTTTTGAACTCAACATCACCCTTTATCTCAGGCATTTCAACAGCATCTTCAATATCGATAAGTTCTGGCTCTCGGTCCATTAAGTCAAAAATCCTAGCACCCGAGGCCATTGATCTTTGTAACTGTGTATATTGCTGGGTCAAGTTACGAATAGGGTCAAAAAACCTCTGCACATACATAACAAAAGCCACCAACACCCCAGGAAGTAATTCTCCTTCTCCTAATCCGACCCACCTGGAACCAAAAAATAAAGCCAATCCTATAGCCACAGCAGTAAGAATATCAACGGCTGGCAAAAGACCTGCAGCATACCTTCCAGCGATTACATTGGACCACCTATGGGCGGAGTTCTTATCATCAAAAATTTCAAGGTTTCTTTCCTGTCTGTTAAGACTTTGAACTACCCTTACACCAGATATATTTTCGTTAAAGGCGGCATTTACTATCGCGATCCTTCGCCTTATTTCAGTGAAAGACTTCTTTGCGTACTTTTGCCAACTAACCATAATGGTCATCAATACAGGCAACACGNCCATCGTAATAAGTCCTAATTCCAAATCCATTAAAAGCAGAGCTATAACTATTCCTACCAAACTCAACAACTCACCAAGACTCATTACTACGAGCGCCGCAAACTCTTGTAATTGCCCAACATCACCCTGAACACGAGACATTAACCTTCCTACTTCAGTGTTATCAAAATAAGAAAGGGACTGCTTTTGAACATGTCCAAACAAAGCTCTTCTCAATCTAAAAAGGACACCTTGCCCCACTCTTTGCATAGCATATTGTTGGAGGTAATTTGTACCCCAATTAGTAAGGGCGTTAATCACAAAAACAGCGAAAAGAATATTTAGAAGTCGTATGTGTTCATCAAGGGAGTCACCTCTTCCAAACGCTTCCATACCATCTTTTATTGGATTATCTATTCCCCACTGGATTAGCCAAGGCACAGCAACCAATGTAAATGTATAAATTAACATTGAAACTAATGAAACTATTACCAGCGTGGCATAAGGTTTTATATATGGAGCTAACCTAAGTATTACCCTCTGATCATATGCTGAACCAAAAAACTCTTCGTCTGCTTGGCCTCTAGCCGCAGACATTCCACCTAATCCGAGATTCATTCAGTCACCTCANATGTCAACTCGTCTTGAGGTCGAAGTTGTAACTCATATATTTCGTTGTAAAGGCCACCTTTTTCCAGTAGTTCCTCNTGAGTGCCTTCCTCTAGAATTCTTCCATCCTTCAAAACTACTATCTTATCGGCACTATGGACCGTACTCAGTCTATTAGCAATAATGAAAGTAGTTCTCCCTTTCATGGAATTGTCCATTGCTGCCTTGATCTGATCCTCCGTATTTGCATCCACACTAGAGGTTGAGTCATCCAATATTAGTATTGGAGGATCGAGCAATATTGCTCGAGCAATTGACATTCTCTGCCTTTGGCCCCCAGAAAGTGTAGAACCCCTCTCCCCTACATAAGTTTCGTAACCTTCGTCAAGTCCCTCAATAAACTCCGATAATTGAGCAATCGTAGATGCCTTTTCCATTTGATCATCACTAGCATCTTCTCTACCGTATTTGATGTTTTCTTTGAGTGAGGTTGTGAACAGAAAAACATCTTGCTGGACCATTCCAATATTCTTTCTTAAGGAGTGGAGAGTAAACTCCTTCACATCTACGCCATCCACTTTTATTGCTCCAGTCGAAACTTCATAAAATCTCGGTAGAAGGTTAGCTATTGTAGATTTGCCGCTTCCAGGAGGACCAACTAATGCAACTATTTCACCAGGTTTCGCCTCCAAATTTATATTTCTGAGGACAGGTTTACCATTGTCATAGGCAAAAGATACATCTTCAAACTTAACGTGGCCTTGGGATTTTTCCAAAGTAATAGCATCAGGTGCNTCTCTTACCGGTGATGGGGCATCAAGAATCTCAAACATTCTTTCNCCCGCCGAGGCGGCTCTTGCATAGGCATTTACAACCCATCCCGCCATCCTGACTGGAAGCGCTAATATTTGGAGATAAAAAACAAAGGCAGCCAATTCACCAGGAGTCATCGCTCCATTCATTACTTGGCGCCCTCCGTACCAAATAATTAGTCCCATAGCTACCATGAAAGTAAACAGCATAAAAGACATACTGGAGGCGCGTAGTTTCTCAGCTTCCACGTAAATATCAGACACTTCTGAATTTTTTATCGCAAATCTGTCTTCCTCATGGTCTTCCGAGGCAAAAGCCTTTACTACCCTCTGCCCAGAAAAATTTTCCTGCAGAATGATACTAAGCTCCGCCATTTTCTGTTGCACTAGAAGCCATAAAGCCCTCATCCGCAGGCGAACCGCACTAGTGTAGACAGCCACAATGGGCATAAAACTGGCGCTCAAAAGACCTAATTTCCAATTCATGGAAACAAGTATTGCTGCAACTATGACGAAAAGCGCTATGAAGTATGGTGCCCTCACCAGTCCCATGTTTATAAACATACGAATATTTTCTACATCGGTAATAGCTCGTGACATCAAGTTACCGGTGTGATGTTTATCATGGAATGCAAAACTCTGGTGCTGAACGTGATCATAGAAGGAATTCCTCAAATCGTAGGCAACATACTGCGACAAAGTTTCAGCTAGGTATGTTTGGAAATAAGACATTCCCCCTCGGATGATGCTTAAACCCAAAATTATTATTATGCATGTGTAGAGTGTGTCGGTCTCCACTTCACCGCCGGCCAAAATAGGCTGTGCCACNGAATCTATAGCGTCTCCAAANAATTTAGGAAGAAAAATATATGCAACAATCGCCCCTACCGTAGACAAGTAAGCGAAGCCTAATCTGTATTTGTACCTCAGAGCAATTTTGATTATTCTAAGGATATGCTGCATAAATACCCTGAAACTAGTCTCAAAAATTGTGATCCAGACAAGTTAACGTATATGAAACCACGGAGACTCCTTATTCTACATTGACTTACGATCTAAATATCAAGTGTTTTGAAAACAATTTCTTGACAATTTGTTCATGTATTGAACTGCATGATTTAAAGTCGTTCACAGATGGGCTTTTAGGTGTTATTTGCCCTTATCCTTTTTCTAAAAATGGCAAATAATACCCAACACACACACTCCGTCCGCCTCATGAGAGAGGAGGATATTCATCAAGTCTCGATAATTGAAGAGGATGCATTCCCAAATTTATTCCCNCCCACCTCCTTTAGAAAGGAACTTCAAAGACCTATATCAACGTTAATGGTCGCGATTTCACCAGTTGACCCAAGAAAAAACGACGAAATTGTCAATGACCTGACCTTAGAAGNGANCACACAAACAGGCAGATATAGATCAGGAAACACGGGGTGGAAACCAGGAACGGAATTTTTAAGTGGATTCGTTTTTCTATGGAACATGACTAAGGAAGAAACCCATGTGATGTCAATCGGAACCAGAAGGTCTCATAGGAGAATGGGTATAGGTGAGCTTCTATTACATTCAGCTTTATCAAAATCAATACGTGAAAAACGCGATTCACTCACTCTTGAAGTAAGAATCTCAAACATCCCGGCAATCAGACTTTATGAAAAATATGGACTTACTCTTCGGGGATATAGAAAGCATTACTACAGGGACAATGGCGAGGATGCATCCATAATGACAGTGGATAATTTACAATCTGCTGATTACCACCTTTTGATAGAAAAAAATTTAACGTTACTTTCCGGCAAACTCAAAAACTACTATTAGTTTGGAATGCGATTTGCTTTTGCCGCAGGAACATAGTCATGTTATACTTTTGCGGCGTTTTTTTTGTTGCGAAACACAGTCATTCAACCTAAAAATACTGCGTTTCACAAGTAGCCAAACAACTTGTTAGAGAAAAGGAAAATATATGGTCGAAGAGGCTGTTGAGGTCGAAACAAATCAAGAGCAGGTCAGCGAAGCGATAACTATGAAGTCGCTTTTGGAAGCAGGGGTTCATTTCGGGCATCAAAAGAGACGATGGAATCCAAAGATGAAAAGGTACATATTTACCCATAGAAACGGAATTCATATCATCGATCTACAAAAAACCCTAAANTTGGTTGAAGAGGCTGCCTCTTTTCTAACTNACGTAGCGGCAAGTGGTAAAAAGATTTTGCTAGTGGGAACCAAGAAACAGGCTCAAGACACCATCGTAGCAGAGGCAGAGAGAAGTAACTCCCTGCACATCTCTAACAGGTGGCTTGGTGGGACACTGACGAATTTCAAAACTATCCAAACTAGAATTGATTATCTCGTAGACTTGGAGAGTAGAAGAGATCAAGGCGAATTTGAAAATCTTACAAAGAAAGAATCNTTGAAAATAGATGAAAAAATAAACAAGCTGAATCGAAACCTATCAGGCATTAAAGAAATGACTGAAATGCCAGGGGCAATGTTCATAATCGATGTTGGAAGGGAAGAAATTGCAGTAACAGAGGCCAACAGAGTAGGCATACCAATAGTTGCTATAGTCGACTCCGATTGCGACCCTGATTTGATCGATTACCCTATCCCAGGTAATGATGATGCAATAAGATCTGTACGACTTATAACCAAGAGAATGTCCAATGCGATAATCGACGGATATCATCTAAGAAACTCAGACCAATCCGATGAATCCTCTGATGCTGCTGCGGAAGCAAGCCCACGAATGGTTACTTACTCCACAGTAACTATGGAAGATTCTGAATCAGAGAACGAAACTGAAGACTCAGAAGAGGGATCGGAAGCAGAAGCCGTAAATGACACAGTTGAAGAGACAACCGAGGCTGAAAACACTCTTGAATCTACCACTGTGATAGATGAGCNAGAAGAAACATCTAGTGAAGAAATCTCTACAGAAGAAAGTGTGGAAGAAGAGCCTACAGCNGAAGAAGATAAAAACTAAATCGAGACCTTCAAACCCATTGAATTTCAAGGGAGAAATCGTGCCGGAAATNACTACTGACCTAATCAAAGATCTTCGTAATCGCACCAGTGCAGGTGTGATGGATTGCAAAAAAGCTTTAGAAGAGACAGATGGCGACGTAGAAAAGGCTGAATCATTACTGAAGGAAAAAGGAATTGCTTCCGCAGCAAAAAAGGCTGATAGGGACACCGACCAAGGTTTAGTTGACACCTACATCCATAGCGGAGGTAGGATAGGGGCTATGATTGAAATCAATTGTGAAACCGATTTTGTAGCCAGAACGGAGGATTTTGCCGCTTTGGCTCATGACATAGCAATGCAAGTAGCCGCAATGTCCCCTACGCTACTGACAATAGAAGACGCTCCGGAGAACGAAAGTATCACAGAGGACCAGTGCCTGTTGTCGCAACCATTTATCAAAGACCCGTCAAAAACAATCCAAGACCTCATTAATGAAACCGTTGGAAAGCTTGGGGAAAACATCAGGGTACGGAGATTCCAAAGATTTTCCTTAGGTGAGTGAGGCTACTATGCCAGACAAACCATTCAAACGCATCCTCCTCAAACTTAGTGGAGAATCGTTAAAAGGTGACAGAAGTCACGGAATAGATCCTGACTCCCTTGATTATATGGCTGAAGAAATAAAGTCTGTGACCTCCAAAGGTATCGAATTGGGTATCGTGGTCGGTGGCGGAAATATATGGCGAGGATCTGAGGCAGAAATTGAAGGAATGGAAAGGGCCTCTGCTGACTACGCAGGTATGCTTGCGACTGTAATAAGTGCCCTTGCTCTGCAAGATTCCCTTGAAAGAAAACACAAACTGGACACAAGAACCCTCAGCGCTATAAATATCCAACAAGTAGCTGAACCTTACATCAGAAGAAGAGCTATACGGCACCTTGAAAAGGGTCGAATTGTCCTGTTTGCTGCCGGTACTGGAAATCCATTCGTCACTACAGACACAGGATCCGCACTCAGAGCACTGGAAATCGAAGCAGATGTATTGTTAATGGCTAAAAATGATGTGGATGGGGTGTACGACAAAGACCCAAATTTTGACAATTCAGCTGTTCGATATGAAAGTATCTCCTATCTAGATGCGATTGAAAAACGCCTCAAAGTAATGGACAGTACGGCCCTGTCTCTATGCATGGAATATAACATCCCCATAGTCGTATTTGACCTTTTCGAAAAGGGTAATCTAAACAAAATAGTTTCCGGTAAAAAAGTAGGCACATTAGTCACAGGTGAGTAGGTAAAATGTCAAACATTGAAGAAATCATAGAAAACACAAAGGAAAGGATGAGCAAAAGTGTTGATTCTCTACAAAGAGACCTAGGTGGCATTAGGACAGGGAGAGCTTCAGCCAGTTTAGTAGAAAACATCAATGTGGAATATTACGGAGCCCAAACGCCGCTTAACCAATTGTCATCCATATCCGTACCAGAAGCTAGAACTATCGTTATACAACCCTGGGATAAAGAAGCACTAGATGAAATAGCAAAAGGAATACTAAAGTCAGACCTTGGCATAACTCCGAATTCTGACGGAACCATCATAAGAATCAACGTTCCTGAATTAACTGAAGAAAGAAGGAAAGAGATGGTGAAAATAGTCGGTAATATGGTTGAGGAAGGACATGTGGCTATAAGAAACATTCGCAGGGACAGCTTGGAAAGAATAAGGACTTTAGACAAAGATAAAGAAATTTCACAGGACGATGGTAGAAGGGCTCAACAAGAGCTCCAAACTGTCACTGATTCTTTCATTTCCGAAATGGATTCCATCAAATCTCAGAAAGAAAAAGAGGTGATGGAGGTCTGAACGACCCATTGTGCTATGGGTAAAAAGAAAGGCCTGCGCCATGTAGCCATCATAATGGACGGAAACGGCCGATGGGCTACCTCAAGAGGATTAACCAGAAGTACCGGCCATGAAAAAGGCACCCTGAATATTCAAAATGTACTTCGAACTTTTTTACATCACGGAGTGACATTCGTCACTTTGTATGCATTTTCTACTGAAAATTGGAATCGCCCACAAAATGAAGTAGACCGCCTTATGAATCTCACTGTGTCCTCAATAGCAGACCAATTGGATCAGCTTCATGCCGAAGGCATCAAGATAACTCACCTAGGGGAAAAATCATCCCTGCCTATTGAAGTTAGGCAAGCGATAGCAAAATGCGAAACCCTGACCGCTTTCAATAAAAATTTAGTCCTCAATATCGCTTTCAACTATGGAGGTAGAACGGAAATTGTAAAAGCAGTCAACCAGTTGCTTGAAGAAAATCAACATCCGGGGAAAATCACGGAAGAACATATATCAGAGCGGCTATATACTAAAGGAATCCCTGACCCAGACATGATAATAAGAACTGCGGGGGAAATGAGATTGAGTAACTTNTTGATTTGGCAATCTGCTTACTCCGAATACTATTCAACCGATACTTTGTGGCCCGACTTCGATGAATCTGATGTTGTTAAAGCTTTGGAAGAGTACTCAAGAAGAACCCGTAAATTTGGCGAACTTTAAGTGGCATTGGAAATTATGTCGAAGCCAATAGTCTGGAAAATTTAATATGAAACATCGGTTAATAAGTGCCAGCGTAGCATTACCATTAGTGCTTTTCGGGATCTTTTTTGGAGGCATATGGTTTGCCTTNATAATAATTTTTGGGGCAGTAGTCTCGGCGCATGAATTATCGAAAATGACCGGCACCCATAATGGCAAAATACCACTTATATCTGCCATCCTTTCTGGATTACTGGTGGGGGCTGTATACATATACAGCAGCCATTTGCTCAGAAACAATCCAAGTAGCTGGGAATTGCAGCTATCCATCTCATCTTACACACTATTAATCTTGGCCGTAACATCCATACTTATCTTATCGATCCTAGGCAAAACCAGAAAGCTGAACAGCTTTTTCTGTATGCTATCAGCGATAGGATATACCGGAGGGTTACTTTCCTTTTCCATTCTAATCCGCAATGGTGAGAATGGGTTAGGTTGGATTGTGTTCATATCCTTGATTGTATGGGCTAATGATACTGGCTCTTATTTAACTGGAAAGAGTATAGGTAAAACTCCCTTTTTCCCTTCAATTAGTCCCAATAAAACTAGAGAGGGAGCCATTGGGGGNTATCTGCTAGCTATGNCTGTAGCAATCGTATCAGGAATATATCTTTCTAATATTGAACTCACGGTACCAGCTTTGTTTAGATTAATAATTATGGGTATGATTTTTGTGTCGCTGGCTCAAATAGGAGACCTATTTGAATCAGCATTGAAAAGAAGAGCAGGCATAAAGGATTCAGGAACAATAATGCCAGGACATGGNGGCGCACTGGACAGGTTAGATTCCATTGTATTAGCTTTTCCTGTCCTGTACTATTTTATTCAATGAACGGTGATCAAAAACGGCTATCTATTTTAGGTTCGACAGGGTCAGTGGGTACTCAAACACTGGAAGTTGTTCGAAGCTATCCTGACCATTTTAAAGTCATTTGTCTGGGAGCCAACAGAAATACTGAAGCTTTAAAAAAACAAGTCCTTGATTTTTTACCTAAAGCGATTTCGTGTGACTTTTACGAAGATGTGCTTGATAACATCAATGGTACATACTCCGTGATGTCAATGGAACAAATAGCTACCCATGAGGAGACTGATATCGTTGTGGTAGCAACATCCGGAAACGTCGCTTTGGTTCCTACCATCGAAGCTATAAAAAACGGTAAAGATATAGCTATAGCCAATAAAGAGACAATTATCATGGCAGGAGAGCAACTAACCTCTCTTGCCGAATCAAATTCTGTTAATTTGATGCCGGTAGATAGTGAACCGAGTGCAATATGGCAGTGTCTAAGGGGGGAAAGCGGGAATATATCAAAATTGATTATTACCGCTTCGGGCGGACCATTTAGAAATATCCCTATTCCTTCTCTAGAAAACGTCACGCCCGATGACGCATTGAAGCATCCCACCTGGGAAATGGGTACGAAGATTAGTGTGGATTCAGCAACCATGATGAATAAGGCTTTTGAGGTAATTGAGGCTAAATGGTTGTTCAATGTGNCTTGGGACAATATAGAAGTTTTAGTACATCCAGAGAGTATCGTTCATTCCATGGTGGAATTTTCAGACGGATCAACTAAAGCACAACTTAGTTATCCTGACATGAGAATACCCATACAACACGCACTATTTTTTCCTGAAAGAGCTAGCAGCTCCCCAGTCGAATCCTTTAACCCACAAAAAAGCAATGCACTTAATTTTGAACCCCTAGATAAAGACAGATATCCATGCTTTGATATGGCTGTCAATTTTGCAAAGAAAGGAGGAACATGGCCCTCTGCTCTAACTGGAGCTGATGAAGCTGCTGTATCTACCTTTCTAGATCACAAAATCAAATTCACAGAGATCCAGTCAATTATCAAAGAAGCTATAAAGGACCATAATTCAATAGAATCGCCCAGCCCTTCTGACATGTTGAAAGCATCCGACTGGGGAAGTAAGCGAGTGTTTGATCTCGCCGGAGGAAACTAATTCCTATGCCCAGCTGGTTATTAGTAATTCCTGTTTTGTCACTGTTGGTCTTTATCCATGAACTGGGTCATTTTTTAACCGCAAAAAAATTTGGGATAAAGGTTACAGAGTTTGGTTTTGGATTTCCTCCCCGGATATGGGGCATAACATTCGGCGAAACCAGATATTCAATCAACCTGATCCCGCTTGGTGGATTTGTAAAAATGGTCGGCGAAGAGGACCCCACTGAACCAAGAAGCTTCGCAAGGCAATCAATATTAAAACGATCAATAGTTTTGATTGCAGGTTCTTTCATGAACCTAATCCTACCCATAATTATTTTTACAATTATCCTCACCCTACCGCATGATACTTTAGTTGGTACGGTCACCATCAGTGGAGTTGCTCCCAACTCCCCAGCGGAAGTATCAGGCCTACGTCAAGGAGACGCAATATTAGAAGTAAATTCTCTGAAAATTTCTAACCATATGGATCTGGTAAAAGAGATCAGTCGCCTTAAAGGAACCAAAGTAGAACTACTTGTACGCAAAAATGGTTCATCTTTGGGAATTCTCGGTTCGCCAGAATTCACTAGCTCAGAGTACGTTTATATCACTCCGAGAATAAATCCCCCTTCATTAAAGGTGGTGAATGAAGTTTCTGTACCTGAAGAAGAAATTGAACTTTCAAAAGCTCAACAATATAACCCCTNCTTAGAAATTGGTGACACCCTCCAACAGGGATCACTCGGGGTTCTTATTGGGACATCAAACGGAAAAATCATTAAAGATAGCCTCCCATTGCAACAATCCATTCCTACGTCATTTAGTAAAATGGGAGATGTGATTTCTTTTTCAGCTCAAGGTATAGGCAATTTATTTAGCAAAGGAGAAAACCCTGGATTAACTGGCCCAATTGGTATAGCTCAAGTGACTGGCGAGGTCGCAAAGGTTGGGATTGCACCGATCTTCGAATTAACAGCACTTATTAGCATTAGCTTGGGAATCGTGAATTTACTTCCAATTCCAGCTTTAGATGGGGGAAGGTTGATGTTCGTATTACTCGAAGGTATTCGAGGTGGTAGGAGAATTTCTCCCGAAAAAGAAGGCCTCATTCACCTAGCCGGCTTTATGCTATTAATTGGCTTAGTTGTCGTGATGAGCTATTTCGACATTGTGCGAATAATAAGCGGAGATAGTTTTTTTAGGTAATTTGATACAGTATGAAAACTAGGCATTTCAAATGCGAAGAATAACAAAACCAGTGTTTGTAGGACCCGTCAAAGTTGGCGGAGACGCACAAGTGTCAGTTCAATCCATGACCAAAACTGATACTCGAAACGTAAAAGCCACCATAAATGAAATTAGAGCCCTAGAAGACATAGGATGTGAAATAGTTCGCTGTGCCGTACCTGACATGGAAGCTGCAACAGCCCTAAAAAAAATTAAATCTGAGATAAATATACCNCTTGTCGCTGATATTCATTTTCATCATGAGTTGGCCATTGAATCACTTAAAAATGGCATCGATTGCCTAAGACTTAACCCAGGAAACATAAGAGACGAAGAAAAAGTAAAAGATGTCGTTAAATTAGCAAAAGAGATGAGTGTCCCAATCAGGATAGGCGTTAACTTTGGAAGCTTGCCCCCAGTAGGTGCTATTGGAAAAACACGGGGATTGAACAGACACGATGACGGTGTCAATTTACTCACTAAAGGAATTTCTTCAACCTCTGACTACACTGTGGTTGACCACATGGTTGCCACTGGTCTTTGGGAAATTGATCTACTTGAAAATTTGGATTTTGACCTCATAAAAATATCATTAAAGGCTTTCGATATTGACACGACTGTAGAATCCTACAGAAGAATGTCCAAGCTAATACCTTATCCATTCCATTTGGGTATAACTGAAGCTGGCACTTCAAAATCAGGGAGCATTCGCAGTGCAATCGGTCTAGGTATTTTGCTATATGAAGGAATAGGGGACACTATCCGTGTAAGCCTGAGTGATGATTCAGTTGAAGAAGTCATTTCTGGTTTTGAAATTTTGAAATCCCTGGAACTTCGTAAAGAGGGGGCTGTGCTTGTAGCCTGTCCGAGCTGCGGTAGAGCAGACNTAGACGTAAGGGATTTGGCAAATAAAGTCGATCGTCTACTGAAAGATACTAAAACCCATATAAAAGTGGCAGTAATGGGATGTGAAGTAAACGGTCCCGGGGAAGCAAAAGATGCTGACATTGGTATTGCTGCTGGAGTCGGTAAGGCAATAATCTTTCGACGCGGAAAAAAATCTAAGGTTGTGGAAGAAGCTCAAATGCTCGAGGAACTAATGTCAGAAATTAGGCAAGTAGAGAAAGAAATGGCTGATNTATCAAAAGATCCTGTCACATAAAACTATCAAAGGCATTCATGTAATGAAGTTATCTAAACTATTTGTTCGAACACTCAGNGACGGACCAAGCGATTCTGAATTGATAAGCCATAAGCTACTCATACAAGCTGGAATGGTCCATCAAGTGTCTTCTGGAGTATACAGCTATCTGCCGCTTGCATGGAGATCTTTACGAAAAATAGAACAGATAATCAGAGAGGAAATGGATTCGTCAGGAGCACAAGAAGTAAAACTAGGTCTTTTACAGCCCAGGGAAATTTGGCAAATGTCAGGAAGAGATGAAATATATGGTCCTGATATGATTCGGCTCCAAGACCGCCGAGAAAGACAACTAGTCTTGCCACCTACTAATGAAGAACTAATGACTGAAACAGTGAAAAGCTTTATACAAAGTTATAGAGATCTTCCTTTCAACCTATATCATATTCAAACCAAATTTAGAGATGAACCGAGGCCAAGGGGTGGCCTCATACGTGTCCGAGAATTTGACATGATGGATGCATACAGTTTTGACCAAGATGAGGAAGGATTGGATATCAGTTATGAATTAATGATCAATGCATACATCAACATCTTTCAACGGTGCGGTATAGAAACTGTGATCGTCGAGGCAGACAGTGGTGCGATTGGTGGAAAAGATTCAAAAGAATTCATACTGCTCTCAGAATCAGGTGAAGATACCATTGTTCTATGTGAGAAATGCGACTACGCAGCCAATGGAGAAAAATCAGAATTTACGAAACAATCTATACCACTCGAAGAGTTGGACAATCAAAATGAAATCTCTACTCCGAATGTAAAAACTATAGAAAATCTGTGTGAATTTTTGTCNATTGACGCCACGAAAACTCTCAAGTCCGTCTTTTACAAAACAGATGATGAATTCGTTATCGCTGTTATCCGAGGCGACTATGAGATTAATGAAATAAAGCTTAAAAACATTCTGGGTGGCGGTGAGTTGAGATTGGCGACTGGAGAAGAAGTAACCCGATACGGTTTAATACCTGGTTCTGCTTCTCCTGTGGGGTTGATCGGATTTAAGGTGGTTATGGACGATTCTGTTACTTTAGGCAATAACTTTGTGGCAGGNGCGAATAAAGAAGGATTTCATTTATCAGGGATCAACCACCCAAGAGATTTTGAAGCACACATACAAGCTGATATCGCGTTAGCCGAAGACGGGTTTCAGTGCCCCAAATGTACAGGAAAATTGCAAACCAATCGTGGAATTGAAATTGGACACGTTTTTAAATTAGGGACACGGTATTCAGAATCTATGGAAGCTAAATTTCCAGACCCAGACGGAAATTTACAGCCTATTGTCATGGGATGTTATGGGATAGGGGTCGGGCGAATCCTTGCCGGAGCTATTGAACAACATTCAGATAAGAATGGAATTATATTTCCGAAAACTATTGCACCATACGAAGTAATATTAGTCTCGCTCAACACAGACAATCCAGAAGTAATGGACTCCTCAGAAAAAATGTATCTATCTATGATTGAAGAAGGAATTGATGTACTTTGGGATGATCGAACAGAATCCGCTGGAATCAAATTTAATGATGCCGATCTCCTAGGAATTCCTGTAAGAATAGTAATGAGTAAAAGGAACATCCAAAATGGTGTGGTGGAAATAAAAATGAGGAATGAGAAAGAAGGGGACACAATCCCTTTAGAAGAATGTATTAAGGAAGTGGGTAGACTCCTTGAAGAATAAAGGAACAATATAAGGTGGAATGGCCAAACGACATATCATGCCCAATCGTAATAAGCTTTGACCTCGATGGTGTCACCGGTACAATCAACCGGAATCCGGCCTCAAAGAATTTACCAACCCTCATGTCTATGAGGGAATACGGGCCTTCTGTCGCAACCCCGAGAATTTTAGATCTGTTGGATTCACACAACATAAAATCTTCCTTTTACATACCTGGATTCATAGCAGAAACCCACCCTGATTTAATATTGGACATACACGAAAGGGGTCATGAAATAGGCAACCATGGATATATGCATGAACCTCCTGCAACCTTAACCTCTTCACAGGAAGAAGATGTACTTTTGCAAGGATCGCAAATCATAAAAGATATAACAGGGGAAAATCCTGTCGGGTACCGATCCCCTAGTTGGGAGTTAAGTCCTGACTCGTTAAATATCCTAAAAAGAAATGGTTTTTTATATGANTCAAGTATGATGGGGAATGACATTCCTTATCTGATACATACTAGCCATGACGCGATAATAGAAATACCTATACATTGGGAATTAGACGATCACCCGTTTTTCAATTACATTCCTTTTCTGGGTCAAACAAATGTAATGGCAAGCCCTGAGCATGTGTATTCTGTATGGGCCTCATCCTTTGAAGGCCTATATAAATACAAAAGAACCTTTGTCTTAACAATGCATCCATGGATCATTGGAAGGCCAGGCAGACTTAACATGCTAGACAGATTGATTACCCTTATTAAAAGCTATCAGGGGACATCTTTCATGACATGCAAAGAACTAGCCCTTTTCAAAGAACACGACTACATGTAAAAAAGTTTGAAGGTTATAATTCCCTGATGATACCATTCCCGGGTTTAAATCCGTCTATAAATTGCCATGAACCTATTTCGCCATTATGGCTAGGAGGAATAAAAGCATTATGACATTGCCAAATCGAATGAAGTTCGGCATTTTTCTAGCTCCATTCCATTGGTTAGGAGATAATCCAACACTTGCATTAGAAAGAGATTTGGAAACTATTCAGTGGCTGGACTACTTGGGTTTCGACGAAGCTTGGATAGGAGAACACCACAGCGCTGGTTGGGAAACAATATCCTCTCCAGAAGTATTCATGGGGGTTGCAGCGGAAAGAACCAAACACATAAAGCTAGGGACAGGAGTTGCCAGCTTGCCATACCACCATCCCCTGATGCTCACAAATAGAATGGTTCTACTGGATCATCTAACAAGAGGAAGGGTGATGCTGGGAGTAGGCCCAGGAGCTCTAGTGTCAGATGCTTATGCCCTCGGTATAGAACCATCCTTACAAAGACCCCGTATGGATGAAGCTATCGGAATAATAAAAAGGCTTCTTACCGAAAAAGACCCTATAACGTATGAATCGGAGTGGTTTACATTACGAGAAGCAATGATCCACTTAAAACCTTACACCCAACCACATTTCCCCATGGCAGTGGCGGCCGCCCAATCCCCTTCTGGAATGGTCGCCGCAGGTAAGCATGGATTAGGAGTCCTCTCAGTTAGTGTGGTCAGGGGAGGAAGTATCGCTTCTAATTTAGGAGATTTTTGGAAAATAGCTGAAGATACGGCAGAAGAGTATAGCCAAACGGTAGACAGAAACGAATGGCGTATAGTGCTACACGTTCATCTGGCAGACACAAAAAAAGAAGCGATAGAACAAGCCAGAGAGAAATCAGCTGCATATCAATACGATTATTTTCACCAAACAATGGGAACCCCGTTTGACTATGATGGCCCCAAGGACAAAATAATCGATTACATGGTGGATAATGGCGCCTGGTGNGTCGGAACACCAGATGACCTAATAGCTAAAATCAAGGAATTAGGAGAACAGAGTGGGGGATTTGGAGGTTTCATGATACAAGCTACTGAATGGGGAACCCGCGAACAAGTTATGCATAGCTATGAATTGATAGCTAGGTATGTGATGCCTCATTTCCAAGGATCGCTTGACAACTTGGTAACCTCACAAAAATGGTCAGAAGACAATAGGGATAATTTACAAGCACTTAAGACAGTGTCTTTGAGCAAAGCAACTGAAAATTATAAAAATAGAACTTAAAACTAGGAGAGACATCGATGACAAAAATGACCGGAGGGGAAGCACTCGCAAAATCACTATACAGAGAAGGTGTTAGGGTAATTTTTGGATTGCCTGGTGTTCAGCTGTATCATTTACTCGATGGATTGGCAAAGGAACCTGGAATCCGTTTCATAAACACCAGACACGAGCAAGCCACAACATATATGGCTGATGGTTATTCAAGAGCCGGAGGCGGTATAGGAACTGCGCTAGTGGTGCCAGGTCCAGGTCTTCAAAACGCCAGTGCCGGTATCGGTACCGCATATTCAGCATCGTCCCCTATTCTAGTAGTCTCTGGACAAATCGAAAGAGACCACATTGATCTAGAAAGAGGAATGCTTCATGAGATAAAGGGACAAATTGACACAATAAAACCAATCACAAAACATCAAAAATTGATATTGGACCCTGCAGAAATNCCAGAAGCAGTACACGAAGCTTTTGAGCAGCTGCAAACTGGCAGACCAAGACCAGTTCAGATAGAAATCCCACCAGAAACTCTTTCCGACACAGCTGATATTGACCTGCTAGAAGCTGGGAAATATGAAAGGCCAGCCGCAAACAAAGAAAGCATAAGCCGAGGAGTAGAAGTAATATCCAAAGCCAAGAATCCTCTGATCTGGGCTGGGGGAGGGGTTATCTCTGGGGAGGCATCGGCTGAATTAACATCGTTAGCAGAATTTTTACAAGCTCCAGTTATAACCACAGGAGAAGGTAGGGGTGCCATTTCTGATCGCAGCCACTTGTCAATTGGTAGCTTCCGATTCAAGAATGACACTTTTTTTGAAAATAAAATTCAAGATTACGATCTAGTTGTTGCTGTTGGAACCAGATTATTAAACAACCAACAGCTGACAGGCCAAAAAGTACTTCAAATCGACATAGACGATGAAGAAATTGGACGGAATTATGAGAATACCGAAGGTATAAATGGTGACGCAAAGAAAACTCTTGCAGAAATTATAAGCGGGTTAAAGACCGTAATGTCACCAAGAGAAAGTCGTGTGGATGAATTGACAGCACTAAAAGCCGAGAGGTTCAACTCCGGGACAGTGATCGAGCCACAAGAATCCTATACCAAGGCAATCCGAAGTGTGATGCCTGATGATGGAATATTTATCTCAGGCATGACTCAAATAGGGTATTACAGTAGAAACAAATATGAGGTATATGAACCGAGGACTTATATCACTTCGTCCTATTATGGGAATCTTGGATACGCCTATCCAACAGCATTAGGGGCAAAAGTCGCGCAACCTGATAAGGCTGTTGTAGCCGTATGCGGTGATGGTGGATTTATGTTTAATGTACAAGAACTAGCCACAGCTGCGAAGCATCAAATTAATGTTGTGGCCGTTGTGTTCAACGACAACGCCTACGGAAATGTAATGAGGGATCAAGTCAATATGTTTGACGGTAGGGAATANGGTGCAGAAGTGCACAATCCCGACTTCATGAAGCTTGCTGAAGCCTTTGGGGTAAGAGGTGTTAGAGTAGAAGGGGGAGCGTCAGCATTAGAACAGGCTGTCAAAGAGTCTCTAAGTATAGAAGCACCGACATTAATAGAAGTTCCTGTTGGCCCAATGCCGAATCCTTTCAGGGATTATTAAGAACTACACGGTTCCCTAGCCATGACTGTAGGTAGGGAACCGTGTACATCAATACTCAGACCAAAGAAAATGGTATGGACAACTCTCCGCATATATCCTTAAACCAGTCTATTACCTCGTAATGCAGCGGTATCCCGTTTTCAGATCTTTCTATATTTGATTCGTGCTCAGGTTGGCCCGGGTACATAACTCGGTCATGTCCTGGGGCTGGTTTGGAAGATTGCANCATATTGATCCACTCATCCATAGTTGTTTTGAATTCAGAAGTATCCATAAAGGCTTCTATGTTGTAAGCAGCCACATAATGCCCAAAATTTGGCCTTCCAGGATTCATACCATAACCACCACCAGTCAATATACCTCCCAAAATGTCCACTACACACATCATTCCATAACCTTTGTGTGATCCCAATTCACGCGTACCACCAACAGGTAGCAAATACGATGATGCGGATCCTTCATATCCCGGTGTGGGAGGGTCTACTTCTTCCATGATAGGAGTACCGTCGTGGCCCGCAACCCATCCTCCCAACAGCTGAGTACCGTTTCTTCTAGCAAGACCAAGTTTATTTCCAGCGACTGCGCTCATCGCAGCATCAAACACAAATGGAGCTTCTTTATCAGCAGGCGCAGCAATAGCTATAGGATTGGTGCCTAATATTGGCTCTGCACCAAAAGTTGGTAAAACCGAAGGAGGACAGGATGTCATACACATCCCTATCATATCGTTCTCGACAGCCTTAAGAGCATGATATGAAGCCATACCAAGATGTCGGGAATTGTGTATCGTCACGACACCCATACCAACGTTTTTAGCCTTTTCAATAGCTATATCCATTGCCTTTGGAGTTACTATGATTCCTAGGCCTCTATCTCCATCTATATTCGCGGTAGAAGGAGTCTCTCTTGTGATTGTCCAATTCGGATGTGGGTTGATTTCACCGTTGCCATAACCAGTCACATAAGACCTCAGCATATTGGACACACCGTGTGTATCCACACCTCTCATATCAGCTTTCACCAATACGTCAGCTCCCAGTTCTGCATCAGAAGCATCAAGCCCCATTTTTGAGAATACCGCTTCCACTGTTTTCCTGAGATTATTTTCAGTTACCCTAACTTGATCTTCTGGTTGTACTTTGAACTGTTCTAACAACTTAAGCCCCNTTTCAATGNTTTNTATTTGNAAGGGCATTTTACTTTTAGCNGCTGAAAACAGCAACGCTACAACCACATACAATGAGTCGATGTTTTGCCACAATCTGAGAGTTAGTCAATACTTTCTATCCAGATTAGGCTATACTTACCTACTGCATTTCAAAACCTATAAATCCCAAATTACTCAGCAAAATCTAGATACAACAGGAAAGTCTCCAAGTTTTGATTTCAACAAAATCATTGCCTACCAAAACTTCGTTGTGGATTTTGATCCCATCGTTGATAGCTGCCGCCCTATGTGTGACTCCCCTGATCTATTTAATCGGTCGCGTGTCAGGTGCTGATTACGACGTATGGGCATGGCTTATAAGGCCAAAAACCTTATTGGTTTTCTCAAGGTCAATATTTTTGGCCATAACTGTGGCTTTGCTGTCAGTCGCCATCGCCGTCCCAATTACTTGGCTCACAACACGAACTAATTTGCCATATAAAAAACTATGGTCGGTACTAACTTTTTTACCACTGGTTATACCAAGTTATGTAGGGGCCTATATACTCCTTTCATTTGTCGGAAATAGTGGCCTTCTATATAAAATACTGAATCCCGCTTTGGGAGTCAGTCAAGTTCCAACACTATACGGATATTACGGAAGTCTAATAACTTTATCTTTCCTTAATTATCCCTACATAATCCTAACCATTCGGTCTAACATCTCAAACATGGATGCCTCAGGTGAGGAAACAGCAAAATTAATGGGATTAAATCAATTTCAAACATTCATGAAAGTAACTCTCCCTTCAATCAAACCCGCCATACTCTCAGGAGCCCTATTGGTCACGCTTTATACTTTGAGTGACTTTGGGGCAGTCTCCCTATTGCGTTACAAAACGTTCACATGGTCCATATTCAACCAATACGAAGCAGGATTCGACAGGAATACAGCTGCCCTCCTTTCGCTAGCTCTATTTTCAGTGGCAACCCTATTTATGACTTTTGAAATTTTCATTAGGGGAGATAGAAAATATTACAAAAATTCCAGTAACGCTTCCAAAAAATTATCTGTCATAGACATAGGTAGATGGAGGTGGCCTGCAGCAGTTGCTTGTGCCTTGGTCTCGCTAGTATCTGTCGTAATACCCCTAGTTGTTCTATCGTATTGGATAGTAAGAGGACTATACTTTGGTGAAGATGCGTCCATATTAACTGCTGAACCCAATCACATATTGGCATTCAACTCGATTACTCTTTCCATTTTCACAGCTGCAGTAGTAGTCATTTTATCCCTTCCAGTCGGATACTTATCAATTAGACGACCCAGCATATTAACCAATTTCGTAGAAAAAATGTGCTTTACTGGTTACGCTTTGCCCAGTATCGCGGTTTCATTATCATTAGTCTTCTTCGGTGCAAAAATAGGCGCTCCGCTTTATCAGTCGACATTACTATTGGTGATAGCCTGCGCCATTCTATACATGCCCACCGGCTTAGGAGCTATAAGATCTTCAATGGCTCAAATCAGTCCAAGATACGAAGAATCATCAATGACATTAGGCAAAAATAAGATCAATTCAGTGCTCAGGACCAATTTACCACTTATGAAATCCGGGATAATCATGGCTGCGGCCACTGTTTTTTTAATAACGATGAAAGAACTACCTGCCGTACTTTTATTAGCTCCGCTAGATTTCCATACATTAACAACTGCAATTTGGTCGCTCAGCTCTGAAGCCTTTTTTGCGAAAGCTGCTATTCCGTCACTTTTATTGATTTTTTTATCATCTATACCTCTTACAATGATAGTTATAAAAAACAGCGTTTTTAATAATTTAGGGAGTGAATGAATAGTTGTTTAATTCTCTTTTAAGATGTTCCAACCTAAATATTAATTTCGGACAAAATCAAGTCATAAAAAACTTGAGCATGGATTTGTATTCAGGAGAAATTCTCTCAATCTTAGGTCCTAGTGGGTGTGGTAAAACAACCNTGTTGAGGATAATTGCGGGGCTGGAAAACCCAACTCAAGGAATGATTAATCTCGATGGCAAAGAAATTTTCGGTCCACGTAATAATGTGGAACCTTCCAGACGCAATATAGGGATGATTTTTCAAGATTATGCTTTATTCCCTCACCTTTCTGTTGAAAAAAACATCCTTTTCGGCATATCTCACCTTGACAGTAAAGTACAGACTGAAAATTTAGAAAGGGTTAAAAAGCTCACTCGTTTGGACAAATTATTGAAAAGATATCCACATGAACTATCTGGGGGACAGCAGCAACGGGTCGCAATCGCGAGAACTTTAGCGACAAATCCCAGTGTCCTTTTGATGGATGAACCATTTTCCAACTTAGACGCCTCACTACGATTAACAGTCAGAATGGAAATNGAGGAAATACTTAGAGAAAGTAATACTGCAACCATATTTGTAACCCATGACAGAGAGGAAGCGTTTTCAATTGCCGATAGAGTTGCCGTTATGGCGAGTGGCTCGATAAAACAAATTGGGCCACCTGACCAAATTTATTTTTGGCCGAACAGCAAAGAAACGGCTTTGATTAGTGGCAGCTGTAATTTTATAGATGGTGTAATTTCAGGAGATTACGTTAAAACCAGCATCGGACTATTGCCTTTGAGAATAGCATCAGGATTTTCTGAAAATGAAAAAGTGCAGGTGGCGATAAGACATACTGATCTCTCAATGGAACCAACACCATCAGGTAACAATACAGTAGTCAGGAAGGATTTCAGAGGAGACGAAACAATATTTTGGGTAGAAACTCCTGAGAAGGAGTTAATTCAATGTAAACACAAAATCCACACTACTTTATTCCCTGGTTTAAAGGTGAAACTTGCCCCAGTTCAGTACACAAAATTCAATGTGTTTTCGGCTGAATGTGCCTAGCAACTCTTATTCAAACAGAGTTATTTAGTAACCCTTTATATGGGTAATCGTTCCGTTATAAAATGACTAAATATTTCATCATAGGCGGAACCACACAAGACCATGACAGACAAATACGAAACCGTTATTGGGTTAGAAGTTCATTCTCAACTGTTAACAACAAGTAAGATGTTCTGCCCTTGTGGCTCCGACTACCAAGATTCCGAACCAAATACCAGAGTCTGCCCAGTCTGCATGGGTATGCCAGGAGTCTTGCCAGTTGTGAACAGAAAAGCAGTTGATTTGGTGATAAAGACTGGCTTGGCGTTGAACTGTTCAATATCACCGGAAACCAAATTCGACAGAAAAAATTACCCTTATCCAGATCTAATGAAAGGCTATCAAATCTCACAGTTTGATATTCCTATAGCTCTGAATGGGAACCTTGCCATCCAAGTAGGCGGATTTAATCGCAAAAATATAGGTATAACTAGAGTCCACCTAGAAGAAGATGTAGCTAAGCTAATCCATCGTAAAGAACCATATGGAGAACCATACAGTCTACTTGATATAAATAGGGCTGGTGTACCTCTAATGGAAATTGTAAGCGAACCGGATATGAGGAGCCCCGAAGAAGCAAACGAATATCTAACTAATCTCCATTCAATAATTAGATTTGTTGAAACTAGCACAGCAAATATGGAGGAAGGCAGTTTTAGATGTGATGCCAACATAAGCATAAGACCCGTTGGCTCAAATGAACTCGGAGCCAAGGTGGAGATTAAAAACGTAAATAGCTTCCGTTCTGTATTTCGAGCACTAAAACATGAAGAGAACCGACAACGAAAATTGCTAGACGCAGGAGAAAGCATTGAGCAAGAAACACGAGGTTGGTCGGACGATCGGGGAACAACCTTAAGCCAGCGTACTAAAGAATACGCTGCCGATTATCGATATTTTCCTGAACCCGACCTCCCACCAATTTTAATTTCCCGTGATTGGGTAACCAAAATCCAATCTCAAATCCCTGAACTGCCTTCAGCAAAAAAAGATCGCTACATTGAAGTTCTTGGACTATCAGAATATGACGCCTCGGTTTTGATCGCAGACAAAGAAGCAACAGTTCTATTTGAAGACTGTTTACCTTTTCTCTCTAAATCGATGACCTCCGAAGCTGCTGCAAAAGCCGTAGCTAACTGGATAAATGTAGATCTGAACCGAATGAAAAACGAACATAAATCCACCTGGGATGAAATAAAAATCAAACCTACGGAATTAGCTAAATTAGTCTTGCTTGTGGACAACGGAAAGGTAAGTAATTCCATGGCTAAAAATCTATTTGACGAAATGTTTATCAATGGGGGAGATCCAAACAAGATTGCTGAAGAAAAAGGTTTGTCTCAAATCAATGACACAGAATCCATACAGAATATAGTTTCAGAAACCCTTCTCGAAAATCCTTCGGCAGTAGACGATTATTTAAGCGGTAAGGATTCTGCAGTAAGATTCCTTGTGGGCCAGATTATGAAGAAGACCAAAGGGCAAGCTAACCCTCAGGTAGCCTCCGAAATGGTAACAACTGAACTTGAGAATAGAAGAGAACCGTAGCTAAAAAGAGTACCCTAGTTCTCAAATGGCAAGAAATATAGATTTGAACCGCAATAACCCTAATATAGTCGCAATAGGTGGAGGNACAGGGCTATCTGTGCTCCTCAGGGGACTCAAAGAATACACTCAACACATAACAGCAATAATTGGAGTGGCAGATGACGGGGGAAGTTCAGGAAGGCTTAGGCGGGAGATGGGTATCATTCCTCCAGGGGATTTTAGAAACTGTATAGTAGCTCTCTCCGATGAAGACTCTATATTAAAAGAATTATTCCAATACAGGTTCCCTGTAGAATCAGAACTGAAAGGGCACAGTTTTGGGAACCTCTTCATAGCCGCCATGACAGCCGTAACAGATAACTTTGAAAGCGCGTTGGCCGAATCAAGTAGAATTTTATCTNTGAGAGGTCAAGTGGTACCCGCAACGACTGAAAATATAAGCCTATCGGTACGTTTAAAAAATGGGCAATTTATAAAGGGAGAATCTAAGGTCAAAAACAGCCTATCTGAAATCCAAGAATTGATGATAGACCCGCCTCATGCTGAAGCTTCCCCTGCTGCCATCAATGCAATAAATAATGCTGACCTAATCGTGATTGGGCCCGGCAGCTTATATACAAGCATACTCCCAAACCTATTAGTACCTGGCATTGTTGAAGCCATCACTAAGTCAAAAGCAATCAAATATTACGTATGCAATGTAGCCACAGAAATCGGAGAAACACAAAATTTCACGGTAGGCAAACACATTGAAGTACTTGAACAATACCTAGGATCGAGCATTATTGACTCAATAATAGCGAACGACAACATAGGAGACATTGGAGATCAATTCTTGGGTGAGGCAGTAATACTAAATACCGGAATCACGAATCCCTTGGTCTTATCCACTGACTTGATAGACGAGACCCATAAAGTCAGACACGACTCTCATAAATTAGCCAATTTCATAATGAAAAATTATGATGGCTGATACCCTAAGGCCTTACTTAGAGGTATAATTGACANATGGATACCGCAATAAACATAGTAATGATATTCATATCACTACTTTTAATCGCCATAATACTGATGCAAGTAAGAGGTCAAGGCACTGCCTTGTTTGGCGCAGCCGAATCTTCCTTTAGAACTCGAAGAGGTATCGAATTGGCTTTGTTCCGATTTACCATAGCATTGGTAGTAATATTTATAGTAGTTTCAATTATCAGTGCTAGTAGCTGGTTTGACTAACCCTGACCTTACTCCAGCTTCCATCGTGCTCCAGTAGACGTGTCTTCGATTGACACTCCCAACTCAACTAACCTATCCCTGATTTGATCAGACAACTGAAATTGTTTTTCCTTTCTTAGTCCTTCACGAACTTCCAATAGCAAATTCAGATAAGGTGCAATATCTCCATCAGCCTTAGACCTATCAGATTCGAGAGTTATGCCAAGAACTTTCGCCAATTCCAAAAGGAGTTTCTGAGCAGAGAGCACATTAATACCATTTGAGGCTTCTCTATTAATATCTCTAGCCAAATCAAAAATGACTGAAAAGGCTATTGGAGTGTTAAAGTCCTCATCCATAGCAGATTCAAATTTTTCTCGGTACAAATTTGTCTCGAGCAATTCTCCGTCACCTGACTTAGCGGTTAAAGCAGACTTAAGCCTATCTAACGCCCTTTGTTGACTTTCTACAGATTCGTTACTGAATACCAGCGGGGTCCTATAGTGTGAACTGAGAAAAAACATTCGGAGGGCATCAGAAGAAAATACCTGTAGAGCTTCACCTATCGAAAAAACATTCCCCAATGATTTGCTCATTTTCTCTTCCCCATACCCAAGGGTACCGTTGTGCATCCAATATCTGGCAAAAGGTTCTATACCTGTATAAGACTCTGACTGTGCTATTTCATTTTCATGATGAGGGAATACTAAATCCTGTCCACCTCCGTGAATATCAATCCTGTTGTTAAGATAGGTTAAAGACATTGCCGTGCATTCAATATGCCAACCNGGGCGCCCCTGACCCCAAGGACTATTCCAAGCAGGTTCTCCAGGTTTTTGGCTCTTCCAGAGAGCAAAATCGGCAGGGTTTTCTTTAGTCTCTTCTATTTCCAATCTCGCCCCTGCCAGCAACTCGTCAATATTCCTTCGGCTTAACTTTCCATAATCCTCATCTCGCTCTACCCTAAAGTAGACATCTCCTGAAATCTCATAGGCATATCCTTTTTCTATTAGGTTTGTTATTACCCGGATTATCGAGTCAATTTCTTCTGTGGCCCTTGGGTATTCCAAAGCCGCAAGAACATTTAGCCGATCTAATTCGGAAAGATAGGCTTGAATATTTCTTTCAGCTAAGTCTGAGACCTTAATACCTTCGTCATTCGCCGCGACGATCATTTTGTCGTCTATATCCGTAAAGTTTTGAATGAAATTAACCTTGTAGCCTTTGTATTCAAGGTACCTACGAATTACATCAAAAACGATGGCACACATCGCATGACCTAAATGAGAAGGAGCGTACGGGGTTATACCACATACGTACATATTGACGGTGTTATCTTCTACAACTAATTCTTCTACTGATCTGCTCAGGGTGTTATAAAGTCTCATTCTGATCTCTGAATTGTTACGACAGCATGGCAAGAAACACCTTCTCCTCTACCGACATAACCAAGTCCATCGGTGGTGGTAGCCTTAATGCTGACATCTTCTTGAGTTAAATTTATAGCGCGAGCTATCTTTAATTTCATTTGTGGTACAAATTCTGCAAGGCGTGGTTTTTCGGCGACAATTGTAGCATCCACAAACATTGGGTTCCATCCTTTTTCTCGGACCAGAGCAAAAACTGTTTCCAACAATATTTCACTGCTTATTCCTTTGTAANCGGGATCATCAGAAGGAAAATGAGCACCTATATCTCCTAAATTAGCTGCTCCTAAAAAACCATCAATTACAGCATGCAATAAAACATCCCCATCACTATGTCCCACCAAACCATATTCATTTGGAATCTGAACGCCTCCCAATATCATAGGGCCACCTTCTTCAAGGCGATGTATGTCTATACCAATTCCAGTCCTGGTTCTAGGGAAAGTCATTAACTTTTTCGTCTCTTTAAAATCACTTCTGCCATTTCAATATCTATAGGATTCGTCATCTTAATATTTTCAGGATCGCCATTAAATGTCGATACATTGCCACCATTAATCTCTATGACAGAAGCATCATCCGTTACATCAGAAGTCAAGTTTAGGTGTAACTCAGCGATNGTTCTATAGTTAAAAACTTGNGGCGTCTGAGAAGCATAAAGAGAAGATCTGTCAATTGTGGATAGAACGGCAGAATCACTAAGCATCTTTACAGTGTCGGTGATGGGCACTACAGGAATCGCTGCATCAGAAGTTTCAGCAGCAACAACCCCGCGCTTTATGAGAGCAGGTGAAACACAGGGCCTTGCTCCATCATGAATCATTACGTAATCAGATGATCTTATTTTATCCAAGCCAATTTTNACAGAATCCTGCCTCCTCTTCCCACCTAAAACCACATCAACTGATTGATACTTAGAAGCAGACAGGAGGCGTTTCAATTCAGCTATATTGTCAGTATTTGCTACGATTATCGTATTTTGAAATATCCCGACTTCGAGAAAAGCATTCACCGAATGTAATATTGCAGGCAACCCAGAAATTTCAGACAGTATTTTATCAATTCCGCTCATACGGTCTCCAGAGCCCGCACCCAATATTATGGCTGAAAAAACCTTCATAAAAACCCCAATTTAACTGCTTNTACCTATACGAATACACCCGTAATTTGTCGGTCATTTTATACTTACAGAATCTCAGCGGGCATACCTTAAACAGATGTACAATGTATGACACTATAGTTGTGTTAACAACTAACGAGACAGGTTACAGGAAAATTAAATGGGCTCCAATTACTGGATGTTTGTAGACAATAGCGAAAACTCTGTTATTACTCGCGAAAAAGGGTACAAAATATTTGGGATGAGCGCTAAATATAAAAGGCGTGCCCAGAGAATGCATTCAAAGGACAGGGTNATTTTTTTCGACNGGAGTAGGAAATGCTGGACGGCATCTGCAACCATCACTTCTGACTACTTTGAAGACGCATCCCCCATTTGGACGCCTACAGATCAACCTAATGAATTTAAATTTAGAATAAACCTAAAACCTGACTATGTTATGGAAGAAGAACAATTCATAGATGGACTTCAATTAGGTCCAAGCCTTGAGTACGTGAAGAGATGGGCTCCAGAAGATTGGCCATTGGCCTTTTGGGATCGCATACATCTAATTCCCAGCAGAGACTTTAAACTAATCGAAGACGAAATGAAAAGGGCCCAAAAGAAAAAAAACTGATCTTGAAAATCTGGTAAGCCTCTATTCTTTCTCTTCTTCGCTCTCTTTCTCTTTTTGATCGGTGTAAACTTCACCTATTAGACCAATAAGATCAATATCTAAATCTGGCTTATCGGCTGATAAACAATATTGCTCTAAATTANCAAGGTTGGTGATATTGGGGAGTGTTGAGCCTACATTTTTATTGGTTATCGCAAACCTAAGTGCAACATCTGATACATTTTCTTCCAAGTCCTCAAACAAAAAATCGAAATTGGGTCGCATTTCTAGAACCNTGCTGAACACAGGGTTGTTCCTTTGGTAACTGGAATTTGACTCCTTGAATATTTTTGGATCGTAGGATTCTTCCAAGAGACCAAATGAGTGCACTCTTCTCGCTATGACAGAAATATTTTTTTCCATCCTTGACAAAATGTCCACAAGGTCTTGTTCTAATAAGCTGAATGGGCTGTGAAATAGNTCTACCTCTCTTTCAAAAGCTAGTAGAGTAGCTATATCTACCGCTTCTTGTCGATCGTCTGTCGCTATACCGAAATTCAGAATCTTCCCAGAGTCTACTAGTTTTTCAAGAGTCTCATATAAATCGTCGTTTTCCACTTCAGCATAGGAAGGATAATGAACAAAATACATGTCGAGATAGTCTGTNCCGATGCGGTGCAAAGATTGTTCACAAGCATAGGCGATATATGCAGGATCAAAATTCTTACCATCCCAATCTACATTCAACTGCGGAGAATAAAAATCATGCCCAAATTTAGTAGATATAACAATTTCATGCCTAACNGGGGAAAGGGCTTCTTTCAATAGCTCCTCTCCATAACCTTTGCCATAGGAATCAGCTGTGTCGTAAAAGTTTATACCTTGTTCAAAGGCCTGTTGCAGCAAATATTTTGCAATATCTGGATCTTCTGTACCCCAACCCTTAGTGGCGAGAGTCCAAAGGGGAAACCCAATTACTGAAAGGTCAATGTTGTTAACTGAAAAATCGGAGTATCTCACCGGTAAAAAAATACCTCATACAATTGAAGTTGGAACAGCCTTGTCCAATGATATCTGATAATGAATGACAACTTTATACATTAAACCAATCAATATACAGATATAATATCCAGTAATTCACATCATTCGGGATACGAAGAATGCAGCACCACCATGAAAAAGTAAGGCTCACAGAACTAGCATCATGNGCAGGTTGAGCCTCTAAATTAAGTCCAGATGACCTGATGCAAGTTCTGCAGCAGCTGCCGGAAATGACTCATCCNAATTTACTGGTGGGAACAAAAACCAGTGACGATGCGGCCGTTTATAAATTAAGTGATGACTTAGCAGTAGTTTTAACTGTTGATTTTTTTCCACCTATCGTGGATGACCCATTTACCTTCGGACAGATAGCAGCCGCTAACTCATTAAGCGATGTGTATGCAATGGGTGCTAAACCAGTTGCTGCTCTAAATATAGTGGGATTTCCTTCAGATTTAGATATGTCCATCTTAGGCAACATTTTAAAAGGTGGCGCTTCAAAAGCCTTGGAAGCGGATATAGTGATAGCTGGGGGGCACAGTGTTGTAGATGCAGAACCAAAATATGGTCTCTCCGTAACCGGAATAGTAAATCCAGGAAAGCAAATAGCAAACAGTACCTCCAAACCTGGTGACTTATTGCTATTAACAAAACCGATAGGTACTGGTGTTATTACTACCGCCGGGAAGCAAGAAAAAGCAAACGCCAACGTACTAGACAAAGCCGTTGAAATTATGGCAACNCTAAACAAATCTGCCTCAGAGGCTATGATTTCGGTAGGGGTGAATGCTTGCTCTGACGTGACAGGATTTGGTCTGTTAGGACATCTACGAGAAATGATGCAAGGTAGTGGCACAGGAGCGCATATTTACAAATCAAAGGTCCCAGTAATCGAAGGAACTGAAGACCTTTTGAAACAGGGCATCGCTCCTGGAGGAACAATGAGGAATTTGGAAGCTGTAAGCACCACAGTTTTGTGGGATGAAAAAATTACAGAAAATGACAAAATCCTGCTATCTGACGCACAAACTTCGGGAGGGCTCCTGATCTCAGTTGATCCATCTAAGGCAAATAGGTTACAAAATCTACTATCCGAAACCGGGACGTTGAGTAATCAAATTATAGGGGAAGTTTATAGTCCTTCAGAAAACGACCCAACGATACAAGTAACTGGATAACTAATATAAAAGTTTACCGGAGTTGGAAAATTGACGACAGTTCCTGAGATGTTGANTGATTCAATAAAAAAAGCCTTCGAGTTAGCTCAGAAGGACNATCTTATCCCAGACGCTGTNCCAGGCGATACCGCTGTTGAAAGACCACAAAATCCAGAACACGGAGATTATGCCTCAAGCCTTCCCCTAAAGCTCGCTAAGCCATTGAAAAAAAATCCCATGGAAATAGCGAATATACTAGCTCAATATTTAAAAAAAGATGAAATATTAGACGATGTCGTGGTGGCTAACCCTGGGTTTCTTAATTTTGTATTAAGTAGTAAATGGCTGCAAAAGCAAGTTGATCAAATCCTTTCAAACCCAGAAAGCTATGGGATCACAAATGTTGGGGGTGGAAAGAAATTTCAAGTTGAGTATATAAGCGCAAACCCAACAGGAAGGTTACACGTTGCGCATGCAAGAGGAGCAATTATTGGGAGCACTCTTGCAAATGTCCTAAAATCGGCCGGNTTCGAAGTAGAGCAGGAATACTATCTAAANGATGCAGGAGCCCAGATAGATAAATTCAACAGATCCCTAATTGCAAGGTATATGCAGGCACTTGGGAATAATGTGGATATGCCGGAAGATTCTTATCCAGGTGAGGACGTAATAGAGGTCGCGGAAAAAATAAGAGATTCAAGTAATCGAAAATACGACACATCCAATCCCAAAGAAATATTAGAACTGGGCAAGGTTGGTATAGCCTTGATGATAGAGGGAATTAAGAAAGATATCGAATCCNTAAAAATCCATTTTGATAGCTGGTTCAGTGAAAAAAGTCTTTTGGAAAACGGCCAGTTCGAAAAATGTATGAATTTATTGGAAAAAATGGGATATGTATCAAATAAAGATGGGGCCACATGGCTTTTAAATACCAAATTAGGTGAAGAAAAAGACAATGTTCTTATAAGAAGTAACGGAACCCCAACTTATTTTTCTACAGATATTGCTTACCATTACAACAAGTTTGTTCATAGAAAATTTGATGCGGTGATTGATGTTTGGGGTGCTGACCATCAAGGCCAGGTACCAAGATTGAAATCTGCAATGAGAATGCTCGGTAGTGATCCTGAAAAACTGGAAATGATTCTGGTCCAAATGGTCAGATTTAAGAAGGGCGAGATCACNGAAAAACTATCAAAACGGGAAGGTAACGTTGTCCCTTTAATCGAATTGGTCAGAGAAATCGGTGCAGATGCCTGTAGATTTATGTTCTTATCTCGATCTCATGAGAGCCAATTGGATTTTGACCTAGATCTAGCTAAAAAACAATCTTCTGAAAACCCTGTTTACTATATTCAGTATGGCCACGCCAGAATATGCAGCATACTCGGACTTGCCGTTGAAAGAAAGATAGATTATTCAAGCGGTTCAGTTGCATTGCTCGATCACGAATCAGAAAGGCAACTTATTAATAAGATATTAGAGTTACCGTCTGTAATAAATACAATTGCAGACACTTATGAAGTGCATCACCTGCCCCATTTTTCATTAGAGTTAGCAACCTCTTTTCATAATTTTTATCANAAGTGCAGAGTCATTTCGGAAAATGAATCCGATCTAGAATTGAGCAAAGCCAGACTAAAATTGTGTGAAGTTGCCAAATTGTCACTTGCATACTGTCTAGACCTTATGGGTATGAACAAACCTGAGAAAATGTAATTTTTGATTCAAAACGGGGACCAAATGAAAATAACTGACATAACCACCACTCACCTTCACAGCCCTGAAGGTAAACCAATACAGGATGCAACCATACCAACACCAAAGAATGGATCTGGAGGAAGAGGGCAAATTTTCGTTCATATTAAAACTGATGAAGATATAGAAGGTCTTGGAATGACATACGCTTCGCCAGGAGTCATCGATGTCATTGAAAACTCTCTGAAACAGGAACTAGTAGGAAAAGACCCNCTGGATATTGAACAGTTATGGAATTCAATGTACTGGAAAGTGAGAGGGTATGGCAGAAAAGGNATAGCATTCTGTGCCATTTCTGCCATTGATATAGGACTTTGGGACCTCAAGGGAAAATATGTAAATCTACCCCTTTATAAATTACTTGGAGCATATACAGATTCAGTCCCGGTGTATGGGAGTGGNGGGTGGACTAATTTCTCTGAAAGAGAACTTATTGAAGAAATGACAGGATATGTGGCTGATGGGATACCTAGAATCAAAATGAAAGTAGGCAAGGATTTCGGATTATCAGAAAGAGAAGATATTGAAAGAGTAGCCGCCGTAAGAAAAGCAGTGGGAGATGATGTCAGTATCTACATTGATGCAAACAACGGATACTATCGAAAACAGGCCATCTATATGGCAAAAGAATTCGAACAGTTCCAAATAGGCTGGCTTGAAGAGCCGCTAATACCAGATGATATCGACGGAATGGCAGATATATCCAGAGCAACTAGTATCCCAATCGCTACAGGCGAACATGAATATACCAAATACGGATTCAGAGATCTTATAGGGCGTGGTGGAGTTGATATCGTTCAACCAGATATAGGGAGAGTCGGCGGAGTGACAGAATGGATGAAAGTGGCGCATTTAGCCCATTCTTTTAACCTACCAGTAGCACCACACGCTCTTCAATTAGCACATTTACACGTAGCTTGCGCAACACCGAATTTGAAAGTCGTCGAATACATGAATGTATCTCTAGACGGAGATGAACTGTGGTATATAGACTTCCCAAAGCAAAAGGACGGATACTGGTCTCCCTATCCCGATAAACCAGGTTTGGGACTTGAACTAGATCACTATTCAGTGGTCAAGTATCAAATCTAAAATCTCAGATACTATTGGATAATACTATGAGAAAGGCAGACTGCTGACCGATACCAGTTGTACTAACTAGTAGGGAGTCCNAGGGCTGTTAAGTTAAAGAACCCCCAGCCTCGCCTTGTTCCCGTGGACCCCAATAATCTGCCGATGAATTATTGATAAATTCAAATACCGAAGTATTAAACAATTGAGGTTCTTCAAGATTAATTGCGTGACCTGATCTAGGAAACATTATTAACCCAGCTCCCGNTATAGATTCCTTTATGAATAGTGACGGCTGGATACAGGGATCATCTTCATCTCCCGTCATGACGAGNACCGGGATTTTTATGTTCGCCAACTGTGGTTGTAGATCAAAAACAGGAGGCCTTTTAGTTAAAACTCCGTAAAATGTNTTCGCTGAACCAATATTGGAATGTTCCATAAATTGATCACAAAAAAGCTTATAGCCTTTGGGGTCTTTCAACTGTAATTGAACTCTATGAGGGCCTTTAAGATAATCTGACATAAATGACATACCTTCTGATCTCATGCCTTCTGAGAATTTCAAAATTCGTTCCCTAAACGCCACAGGATCATCCGAACCAGTCCCCGTNCCTGCAATGGTCAAAGTCATAGCTTGTGCTGGATATTTAATCCCNAAATTCAAGGCTACGTTACCTCCCATAGAAAGACCTACTATGTGTGCCTTTTCAATTTNCAAAAANTCCATCAGGCCTTTTAAATCATCAACTGCNATGTCCTGNCTATAAGACTCAGGATCTTCAGGAACTGATGTAGGAGGATANCCTCTGGAACAATAAGTTATAACTTTGAAATTTCTGGAAAAGTAATTTACTTGTTGGTCCCATGAGCGAATATCACCCGCAAATTCATGGCAAAATATCAACGGCTCTCCTTTGCCATGAACTTCGTAATAAATATCTATCCCGTTAGAAGGTGCATATGGCATAAAGCTCTCCTTTGCACATTTATTTAGGCACCCCTGAGTTATATCACACGAATCAGTAACAGGCATGTCCAGATCATCACTACAGTAAGTTTGCGTATGCAACTATAATAGCTGTGATTATGTTTCTCAGGACTTGAAATTTGAAAGTAAGAATAATGTATTGGAAAGAAATCCCTGTACAGGTTCAAGCAACCGATGATTCCGAAACCCAATCCATCCAACTGGAACCAAGATTCCAAGAAGCCGCTGATGCCGTCTCTATGATGGAAGGTAGTTATGGATCTGATGAGTATCTAGATGCCTGGGGATGGGGTGAATATTTTGAAGTACAAGGGGAACTAGGTGAAGTACTAAAATCGGTGGCTGACCAATATAACAAAGGAATGCCTCAAGATTTTGTGGCCAGATTAAGGNATTTACACAACCAGAACAGACGAAATACCAGCCCAGGATCCATAGATGGCTGGATAAAATCAGATTAAAAAGGTCAGTAGAAACATGAATACAAAGACCCAAAGTATCCTTGACCGCATTTCCAATGGAGAAGTGCTGATTTCGGACGGAGCCACTGGAACTTTTTTACAGCAAAATGGCCTAGAACCCGGAGGGTGTCCAGAAGAGTTTAACGTTAGTCGCCCCGAAATCGTTCAAAAAATGGCAAAATCCTACTTTGAAGCTGGTTCAGATATGGTGCTCACTAATTCTTTTGGTGGAACAAGATTTCGGCAAAACCACTACGGATTTGCGGATAAAGTAGATGAATTCAATCGGCTGGCAGCGGAACATGCAAAAAGCCAGTCCTCACCTGGAACATTTGTAGTGGGCTCTGTAGGCCCAAGTGGCGAATTCCTAGAACCACTAGGAGAAGTGTCTGAGGACGAAATGTACAAAGCCTTTCGCAACCAGGTGAAATCCCTTGAGGAAGGTGGTGCCGACGGAGTTGTAATTGAAACCATGACTGCCCTTGACGAAGCCTCAGTCGCGATCAGAGCTACAAAGGAAAATACTGAATTAACAGTAATCACAACCATGACTTTTGATAAAGGCCCAAGGGGGTACTTTACAATGATGGGTGTAACACCTGAACAAGCTGCAGTTGAATTAGTAAAAGCAGGCGCAGATATTGTGGGTACAAACTGCGGGAACGGAATAGACAACATGATTGAGATAGCATCCATAATGAGGGATGCTACTGACACTCCACTATTAGTTCATTCAAATGCAGGCATACCCTCTCTAAAAGATGGAGAGATCCTTTATCCAGAACCTCCAGACTTTATGGCGGAAAGATTCATGAAATTGAAAGAAATTGGGGTAAACATAATCGGTGGTTGCTGTGGAACAGGTCCGGAGCATATTTCGGCATTCTCTAAATTAATGGAAGGAAATCAAGGAGTATAGATATGTCCCTCGTCTCCTACAAGGGTCCGAGTCCAAAAGATGTCATAGGAAAATACGGACGCTGTCTAGAGCTTATACCAACAGACAAAAGATTCAATGAAATATCAGTGGGCTTGTATGTTAAAAATTCCGTTTTTACCGTTTGGTCTTTTAGCACAAAGGCAGGTGTGCAGCAGAGAATCGAAGAAATTCGAGACATGCTAGTCTCACTAGGTGGAATGTCTCCAATCTCCGGTACACATAATCAAGTTAAATTTGACTGCGGCTTAATCCATAGCAGACCAGTCAGATTCTTATTATCTCAAGCAGTTGGTAAAGACCCTGAATATGCAACCAGCACAGCCGCAATGGAAATTAAGGACAGTAAGTCAGATTTGCTGATCAAGGCAGAAGGGTTCGATAGGGACGACATTCGTTGTTACCAAATATCTGCCACCGGCGAAGCGAGAAACCCTGCTATGCGGCTGAGAATGATCGTGGCAGGGTTCTCAAAATACGGTGAAATGGACAAAATAGGAGACCAGGAAGTCGCTTTTGAGTGCCGTAGTAACCATGATGGATTATTGAGAATTTTGTTACCGTATTCTAGGAATGTAAGTAGTGTAGAAACGATGATGCAGGCTGAATCTATGAGAGGTCAAATGACTACTAGCACCCTAGGTTTTAGTCAAACATAATGGAAGGAGCGCTTTAGAAGATGCCATATCAAGAGACAATGTCACCAAAAGAACGAGTAATGAATGCATTGGCAGGAAAACCCGTTGACAGGACACCTGCGGTTAATCCTACCAACGTGGCGACAGTTGAGCTGATGGATTTGGTTGATGCGCCATTCCCTCAAGCCTGTCAAAACGGAGAAATGGCAGCCAGACTAGCCGCCACTGGGTACACAGAGCTAGGTTTCGATTCAGTTTCACCGTATTTCAGCATAATTCAAGAATCCTCTGCTCTCGGCTGCGAAATGCAATGGGAAGAAAAAGACAACTGGCCCACGGTCCGCATGTACAATCCCATATGGAAATCAGCTGATGACGTAAAGATACCTTNGGACATTCTTGAACATCGAGATATGAAGGCNATAACAGACTCAATAAGAATGCTGAAAGATGAATTCGGTGACGAAGTTGCNATTATAGGNAAAACCATGGGCCCCTGGACTCTCGCATATCACGTATTTGGAGTGGAGAGTTTTCTGCTTGGCACAGTAGATAATCCAGAAGAGACGAAAAAATCTTTAGAGAAATTAAAGGAAATNTCGGTGCTTTTTGGACAAGCTCAAATAGATGCNGGGGCTGACGCTTTAACATTNCCTGATCATGCCACAGGCGACCTAGTGAGTGGAGCTTACTACAAGGAGTTCTTGCAAGAAATTCATACCGAAATGGTAGATGTGTTGGATGTACNACTCATCCTACACATTTGTGGNAAAACAGTTGATAGAATGCCATACATCGCNAAAACTGGAATGGCTTCTTTCCATTTCGACTCTAAAAATGACCCTCAAGAGGCCATGGACGCGGTGAGCGGAGGTATCACTCTCGTAGGAAACATAAATAACCCAGAGACGCTATATGCTAGAGGCCCTGAAGAGGTCAGGCAAGAAGTCTACAAATGCTTGGAAGCTGGAGTACAAATGATTGGGCCCGAGTGTGCAATCCCTTTGGCTACTAAGATAGAAAATCTAATGGAGATACCATTAGCGATCAAAGATTGGACAGCCGAGAGGCAGGGTTAGCCTATAACTGCGTACAATTTAATCGTATAATTGCTCCCTTTAAATNTAGATCTATNCTCAATNTATAATTGATTNAACATAGACCAACAAATACCAGAGGTTTCTAAACCATATGCCAGTTACTAATGAAGATTTGGAATCAGAGTTAGAATATGTAACTAACCCATCNGAACAACAGCACATTCGTTCCCTGTGGGATGAAGCAGACCCTTTAATGCAGGATATATCCGTCTCTTTAATAAAAGGAGACAACAATAACGTAGACGAACTAACCAAAAAAGCCTTAGAAAGTGGCTTTACAGCTAATACTATTCTTGATGATGGACTTATCGCGGGGATGGCAATTGTAGGAGTTAAATTTCGCGATAATCTCATATTCGTGCCGGAAGTTCTCGTAGCCGCACGGGCTATGAAGGCGGGCATGACTCATATCGAACCGATTCTATCTGCTTCTGGAATAGAACCCATTGGAACAGTGATCATGGGAACAGTAAAAGGCGACCTTCACGATATTGGCAAGAATCTCTGTATCATGATGTTAAGAGGTGCAGGTTTCACCGTCATTGATTTGGGCGTCGATACCTCACCAGAAGAATTCATAGAGGCAGTAGAAGAAAATGAAGCAGAAGTTTTAGGCATGTCCGCACTACTAACAACCACTATGCCAAATATGGGTAGGACCATCGATGCATTTGAAGAAGTAGAGATGAGAGAGGTCGTAAAAATCATGGTTGGAGGAGCTCCACTTTCCCAGGAATTCGCTGATGATATGGGTGCAGACGGATATGGGAAGGATGCAATATCCTGTGTGGAACTAGCCAAGGCCTTTATGAGCCCAGATACAGAGCATTCAGTAACC
>PBWI01000069.1 GCA_002728195.1 Chloroflexota bacterium | reverse complement strand
TATTTTTACTTTCTACCTGCGTAGGAATTGTTGGATTGGCCATTCTTATTTTTGACGTTCTAGACAAAGGTATTCCTTGGTTGAATTGGCAATTCATAACAGATTACCCGTCTAGAAAGCCGGAAGAAGCGGGCTTATTTTCAGCTTTGATGGGTACCATTTGGCTGATGTTCATGACGGCTTTATTTACTGTTCCTATTGGGGTAAGTGCTGCTATATATTTGGAAGAATACGCCCCTAAAAACCTTCTTACTAGGATTATTGAAATAAATGTTTCCAACTTAGCAGGAGTACCGTCTATAGTTTATGGTCTTTTAGGTATGAGCATTTTTGTTTATCAGTTTGGTAGTGACGAGATGTTCTTGGATAGGGTTCTTATCGCAGGGGCTTTAACTTTGTCACTATTGGTTCTTCCGATAGTAATCCTTGCTTCTAGAGAATCCATCCGTGCTGTGCCAGATTCATACCGTCAGGGTGCATATGCTATGGGAGCAGATAAATGGCAAGTCATTAAAGGGGTTGTGTTGCCTTCTGCATTTCCAGGAATTTTAACAGGCACAATTCTTGCTATGTCTCGGGCTATTGGTGAAGCCGCTCCCGTTATAGCAATCACAGCACTTGTTTATATAACTTACATACCCAAGCATCCCTTTGAGCGTTTCACTGTGTTACCAATACAGATATTTAACTGGGTTGCGAGGCCTCAAGACGATTTTAGGTCTTTAGCTGCTGCTGGGATAATAGTGTTACTTGTCATGCTGCTAACTATGAACGCGATAGCAGTTGTTTTGAGAAATAAATATCAAACCCGGTCGGAGGAATAGATTGGCAGAGACTATTGTTTTAAGTGTTAAAGGTTTGAATGTTTATTATGGAGATTTTTTAGCAGTTAAAGACGTTAATATGGATATAAAGAGGGAAAGCGTAACAGCTTTAATTGGTCCGTCAGGGTGCGGTAAAAGCACCTATCTTCGGTGTCTTAATAGAATGAACGATTTGATTATGGGAGCATCAGTTCAAGGGCAAGTTTTGTTTGAAAACCGAAACATATACGATTCAGATGTGGATGCAACAGAAATACGCTCCAGAATTGGAATGGTATTTCAAAAGCCAAATCCTTTTCCAAAGTCAATTTATCAAAATATTGCCTTTGGACTTAGGGTAAATGGATTTTCAGGTGATATGGATGAGGCTGTAGAGAAATCTTTGAGACAGGCTGCTCTATGGGATGAAGTAAAAGATAGGCTCAATGATAGTGCCTTCGCTCTCTCCGGTGGACAACAACAAAGACTATGTATTGCTCGCGCCCTCGCTGTTGAACCAGAAGTGGTTTTGATGGACGAACCAGCTTCCGCTTTGGACCCTATTGCTACGTTGGCAATTGAGGACTTGGTGAGAGAGTTGAAAAAGACCTACACAATCGTGATAGTTACCCATAATATGCAACAAGCAGCCAGAGTTTCTGATGAAACGGCCTTTTTCATGGTAGGAGAAGATAGATCGGGATATCTTGTAGAGCAGGATGATACCCAGAAAATATTCACCAATCCTACACATCAAAGGACAGAAGAATACATAACTGGTCGATTTAGTTAGAGGGGGTGATATATGCCAAGAGAAGATTTTGAAAATAACCTGAAGGTTGTACAAGATGACCTGATCCAGTTGTCAAGTATGGTGGAGAAATCAGTCTTTAAATCGATTGATGCGCTTCGTAATCGAGATATTGCTGCCTCCCAGCAAGTTATCGACGACGACGATGCCATAGATGAAAAGCAACAGGATATTGAAAATAGATGTATAGAATTAATAGCTTTGGAAGCACCAATGGCAGGAGATTTACGAGTAATCATTTCCGTGATGATGATGGCCACTGAACTTGAGAGGATAGGCGACTATGCAGAAGGCATAGGTAAAATCAGTCTGGCTATGGGGGACCTTCCTCCTTTAAAGCCACTAATTGATATTCCTAGGATGGCCGATATATCCACAGATATGCTCAGAAGAAGTACCGAAGCATTTATAAATAGGGATACAGATCTAGCAACCTCGGTTCGAGAAGATGATGACGTTGTCGATGAACTTTACAATCAGGTATATAGAGAGCTATTGACCTTTATGATGGCAGATCCTAGTAGCATACAAAGAGCTACTTATTTGATTTGGGTGGCTCATGATCTTGAAAGAGTTGCTGACCGAACAACAAATATGTCCGAAAGGGTTATATGGTTGGTGACTGGAAAGAATCCTGATTAGAATAATCGTCGCTATGTGACCGGATTCTCTAGCGCATTGCCTAATTTACCGCCGATATTTTCGGCTATTTCTTCAATTGTTGGGGTATTGCTAGTTTCTTTTTCAATCGAAGTAACCACACAATTTTGTATTCCACATGGGATTATATGATCAAAATAGGAGAGGTCTGTAGTTACATTTAAGGCTAATCCGTGAGAAGTAGTCTTTTTACTAACCCTAACTCCTATCGCTGCTATTTTTCGGTTTTCCACCCATACTCCCGTNGGCATGTCGTTTTCATTGGCAANAATGTTGTAATCGGAAAGGCANCCAGTAATAGCCGTTTTTAAGGTATTTACGTATTCAGAAGGATTAAGTTTAAGGCGATCTAATTTTATTATTGGATAGACTACTAATTGTCCTGGTCCATGATAGGTAACTTCCCCACCGCGATCAGTGTTTCGTATCTCAATGTCTAGGCGTTTGNTATCTTCATTATTTATCAAGATATCCTCGGGTTTACCCATTCTGCCCAANGTATAAGTATTGGGGTGCTGGAAAATTAATATCTCATCTTTTCCACCAGAAGATACANAGGAATGAGTTTCTTGTTGAATGGTTTGACCTATGTCATAGCTGACCAGGCCATGGTATGTAGTCAGCATTATGGCCCCAAACTAGTAAATTTGTGTTTCTGAATTGATATTTTCCAACAAATTTTTTACTGACATACTGAACGCACTTGCTTCGGCNCCATCCATTACCCTGTGATCAAAGGAGAGGCATATATTCATCATTGATCTTATAGCTATAGCATCCGCCGCAATTATCGGGCGTTTCACAATGGCTTCTGTAGTCATAATCGCTGATTGGGGATGATTTACCAAGGGTCTTGAAGATACTGAACCNAAGGCTCCTGTGTTATTCAAAGTAAATGTGCCGCNCTGNACNTCNGANAAATCTAATTTNCCATTCTTGGCCTTCGTAATTANATTTTCCATNANGCCNGCCAAGCCCGCTATNCTAAANANATCAGCGTTATGGATAACTGGTACCANCAGTCCATCTGGGGCTGCAACNGCTATCCCNATATTTATATTTTTCTTTANAATNATTCCTTCTTCTGACCAAGAAGAATTTAATANAGGGTTTTTCTTTAAAGATTCNGCAACGGCCTTCACCACAAATGGTAGATAGGTGATGTTNATACCTTCTTTAGCCATAAAAGATTCTTTTATGGATTCTCTTCTGAGTACCATTCCTGTGACATCTACGGCAACNTCACTCCACGCTTGAGGNATTAATGTAGCGCTTTTTACCATNTTGGCNGCTATCATTCTTCTGATTGGGCTGAGGGTAATTTTTTCTTGGTCTTGTCTTGGTGTNGNTGNTGCTGTTTCCNTGACTANAGTCTGTGNTTNTAGNGNATTAGNTTTGNATTNAATGAANNCTGTGACGTCTTTCCGTGTGATTCTTCCGTTTATTCCNGTCCCTACCACTTGCTCNAGGTCAATATTATTCTCTTCTGCCAGTCTTAAAACGGCAGGGGAATANCTNCTTTTCGGCCGGTCTTTTATGGANGGATTNGGTTGAGGTTTNTCTTGACTNATTGGGCCNCCCGATCCNGTTGGGCCAACAGGTGCAGCATCTTTTATNAATACTCCTGTTGTGCCAATNTNTTCNTCTNGAANGTTCGAGTNTGTATCTGAANTGATCGNTGAGTTTTCGGATTCTTTGGTCTCAATGTCAGCNATCAGTCCACCCATTGGTACTGTATCCCCTTCATTAGCTATTATCTCNNTAAGNACACCCTCNACAGGTGAAGGNAGCTCCATATTTACCTTATCGGTTATTACTTCAACTAGAGGGTCATATTTTTCNACCTTGTCGCCAANGTTTTTTAACCACCTGCCTATNACGCCTTCAGTGACAGATTCGCCGACTTGTGGGAGTTCTATCTTCATNTTTACTAATACTCTGCCAGTTTATTTATTGCTGTGGATATTTTTTCCGTNTCTATCATAAACATNTTTTCGAGAGGNGGACTAAANGGCATAGCTGGTACCTCNGGTCCNCCCAANCTCANTACCGGAGCATCCAGATATTCAAANGCATGCTCCGAAATTAAAGCNGACACCTCAGATCCAATNCCNAGCGCTTGATTATCTTCNTAAACTATAAGTACTTTTCCTGTCTTTTCCACNGTGCCAATNATGCTTTCCACATCTAGCGGTCTTACAGTCCTAAGATCNAAAACTTCTACANTAATATTTTTTNATGCNGCNAGCTGAGCTGCCTCCAGNCAATGATGTACCATCANTCCATATGTGATGATGCTTAGNTCGNCTCCTGATTTTTTGATATCTGCCTTGCCTATNGGAATGGTATATTCTTCCTCNGGNACCTCTCCTTTTACTANGCGGTATGTCCNTTTGTGCTCAAGAAATATGACTGGATCATCGTCTCTAATNGAAGCTTTTAAAAGGCCTTTGGCATCATACGGNGTCGAAGGGGTNACAACNTTTAAACCNGGAGTATGAGCAAATAANGCTTCGACGCTNTGAGAATGNTACAAGGCGCCNCTGACACCNCCACCTTGGGGGGCTCTCAGNACCATNGGNGCCTGTAATTTGCCTTCTGTTCCATATCTNACTTTCGAGGCTTCACCAACAATCTGGTTTATGGTTGGCCAGATAAAATCAGCAAATTCTATTTCAGCTATTGGCCTNAGGCCGCTCATNGCCGANCCTAAGGCGATNCCTGCTATNGAAGATTCNGCAAGTGGTGTGTCAATAACTCTTTCTTCTCCAAATTCAGATAAAAATCCATCCGTTGCTAGAAAAACCCCTCCTCGTGCACCAATGTCTTCTCCCATAACGAAAACACGTTCGTCTTTTCTCATTTCCTCACGCATGGCGTCTCTGATGGCTTCCAATACCGTTATAATTGGCATTTTCTAGTTACTCCGAATAAACATGTTTATGAAAATCCGTTGTTTCTGGATANGGAGCATTTTCAGCTTCNTCTGTCGCCATGTTAACTATGTTTTTGGCATTTTCACGAATNNCTTGATCTTCTTTTTCGTCTAAAATATTTAGTTCAAAAAGCTCCTTGTTTAGTAGTTGTAAAGGATCTCTTTTCTTTGCTTCTTCTATCTCTTCGGCTGGTCGATAAATCGAATCGTCGTCGTCACTAGTATGAGGTAGATAGCGTTCCACNTTTGCCTCTATCAATGTGGGACCTAGACCTGCCCTAGCCCTCGAGACGGCTTCAGCAGTCGTTTCATAAACAGCAACAATGTCGCAGCCATCTATTTCGATCCCGGGCATTCCATATCCTTCGGCTCTTGAAGCCACGCTATCTACAGCCATCTGTTTGGACAGTGGAACCGATATGGCGTATCCATTGTTTTCGCAAAAAAAGATAATTGGAAGTTTGTGTATAGCCGCGAAGTTCATTGCTTCATGGCAGTCGCCGGCACTGGAAGCACCATCACCAAAATACGCCACTATAACTCGATCTTCCTTTTTCATTTTTGCAGTGAGTGCAGCCCCAACAGCNTGAGGTATATGTGTTGCGATCACATTGGAGAGGTTAATAACACCATATTCTGGATGAGCTCCATGGGTAGGGAATTGCCTTGCCCCACTTAGNGGTTCTCCTTCTTTTGCAACAAAGCCTTTAATGATTTCACCAGGGGTTAAACCCAAGGTTAGTAAGACTGCAAGGTCTCTGTAATATATGTAGCATTGATCATAGCCTTTTCTCAAGGCTGCGACGGATCCGATTTGGCCTGCTTCATGTCCTTGAGAAGAGGCCACGATAGCAGCTTTTCCCTGTCGATTTAACATCCATATGCGCTCGTCGAGAGTTCTGCANAGAACCATATCTTTGTACATGTCCAAAAGCTGATCGGGTTGGATTTCTTTNCTTGGCTGAGGTTTTGTGTTTTTGGCCAATTTTATGCCTATGGGATGAATTCGGAAATTTCAAAGTTGTAAGGGCATTATATTGAGGATATAAGAAAGAGGTCAAAATTATTTAATGAGGCATTTGCTAACCTNGTTTAATCAGATGATCGAAACCTATACCCAACGTTCCAAATAGTCTCTATATAGGGGGTTTCTACATTGATTTCTATTTTGCTTCTTAGTCTTCTGATGTGCACATCCACTGTCCTAGTCCCGCCAAAATAGTCATACCCCCATATTTGGTTTAACAATGTTGCTCGGTCATACACTCTGCCTGGATTTGATGCGAGTAGCAGTAAAAGTTCGTATTCTTTGAATCTGAGGTTAATCCTGTTGTTATTTATCAGTACTTCGTAGTTAGATGGGTTGATTGTAAGGTCACCTCTAACTATGTGTTCATCTTCCGTAGGTCTGGATTTTGACCTTTTCACGGAAAAAATTGACCGTACTAATAATTCTTCTTCGTGAAAAGGGGCGACAATAAAATCGTTGATACCCATTTCAACATCCAGAGAAATGAGATCGTCGGTCGAAACCACAGCCAAGGTAGGGATATATTTTGCTTCACATTGGCCTAGGATGCTAGAAACTTGCTGTCTTTTGAGACTTGATAAGTAAATAAGAACTAATGGGGTGTGTTCTGCGGAGTCAATCTGGTCGGTGAGGGTTTCTATGTCGTTTGCGGCATAAACAAACATAGGAGTTATAAACTCTTCTTTTAAAAGCTGATCTATATCCTCTCTGGTCAGGCCGTTAGATTTATCGTGCGCTATGTTCATTTCCTCTAGAGCTTTAAGTGCGTCTTGCACAATTTTCAATAAATTGACTTCGAGAGCTAGGATTCAACAATGTATAAATTCTAGAAAATTTGCTCATTGATTCAAGGTTGTAGATTATAGCAAACAAAACGATAAGTGCAGGTATTTAATATCAAAGCTTTGCTCCAACATGTAGGTGTAATGTACTATTAAAAGCCCTAAT
>PBWI01000068.1 GCA_002728195.1 Chloroflexota bacterium | reverse complement strand
AATAGGGATGATCGTGTGAAGCTAATGGACTCCATAAATGTGGACATGCAGGTCGTATCAACTCCACCTTATTTCTTTAATTACCATCTAGAGCCGGATGAAGGGGCTCAGAGTGCCAGGTTAGTGAATGAAGATTTGTTGAGTTACGTAAACTATGATTCCAAAAGGTTTCAAGCATTAGCGAATGTTCCTTTACAAGACGTAGCTAAGGCAGTTTCAGAGTTGAAATGGGCTATGGGAAATGGGTTTAAAGGTGCAGAGGTTTCAACTAATGTTAACGGGTTGAATTATGATGACCGATCTTTGTGGCCTTTTTTTAAAGCCGCGGAAGATCTGGACGCATTTCTGTTTTTCCACCCACATGCACCGGCTGGTGCAGATAGAATGAAAAGTTTCTATTTTGCTAACACGATCGGTAATCCTTTAGATAATACTATGGCGATAGCTAGCATTATTTTCGGAGGCCTCCTAGACGAATATCCAAGTGTTAAATTGTGTTTTGCTCATGGCGGTGGTTATGCATGTTTTGGAATGCCGAGGATGGATAGAGGGTTTCAGGTTAGGGCAGAAGCCAAACACAATATATCTTCCCTGCCGAGTGAATACTTGAAGAGGATTTATTACGATTGCCTCACACACGGGCCAGAAGAATTGCAATATTTGCTAAACAAAGTTGGTCCAGATAGAGTGCTATTGGGTAGCGATTTTCCATTCGATATGGGGTTGGATTCACCACCTGAATGGATATCTCAAATGCAGTTTTTGGATGACTCAGCTAAGGATGCTATATTGGGTGGAAATGCCCAAATGTTATTGAAGATATAGACAGTTATTTTGATTCAATAGAAGAAAACCTTAAACGCTTGTTTAATAGCCCTGGGGTGTCAGCGCTGAATTATATGTTGGAAGACCGGCAGGTATCTATTTGGAAGTAAAAATTACAGGATGTAAACATTGCCTAGACGACATTCAACAGTCCAGAAATGTCAGCGACCAGAACTATGAGAATGAGGTGAATGCATCACGGGGATCCACGTCTGTGGTGGTATTGGCCATTCCTCCACGCCACATCTTTCCATCCATTCAAGGTATGAATGCAGCATTTTTGAAAGGCGGTCTTTTTCCTTTTCAGCCAAATTACTCAATTCAGTCCTATCCTCGCTCATGTTATAGAGTTCCCATCCCTCTCCCACTTCACTAACCAGTTTCCATTCTCCATCCCGCATAGCTCTGCTACCTTCGTGTTCCCAAAATATTGGATTTCTCCTATCCCAGTTGGCACTATCTGTAACTTTGAGGAAACTCTCTCCCTCTAATGGGGTAATCAGATTCCCATTGTATTCTTTGGGATAAGTCGCATTCGCTGCCTCATATATCGTGGCAGCAATATCTATTATGTGAGTTGGATCATGAACTATTGATGGTCCCTTTATTTTTTGAGGCCAATTGAGAATAAATGGGGTGGATATACCACCCTCATGTGTCCACCTTTTGAACAAACGGAAAGGTGTATTGCTGGCATTGGCCCACGGTAAGTCGTAACTCATAAAAGTATCATCTGGTCCAGGTTTAAAGTCTCGGCTGTTACCAATTTGAATTTTTCTACCATCTGGTGTTGGGGTGGAATACTGTAAAGGGGTTGGGCGCTCTGTTTCTTCAGCTAAAAATTCAGCGCAACCACCATTGTCGGAAAGGAACATGACCACAGTATTTTCATCAAGTTCTAATTCCCTCAGCTTAGCTAGTATTTTGCCTATACCTTGATCCATTCGGTCTATCATCGCCGCATATACGGCCATGCGAAGATCTTCCCACTCTTGTTCTTCCACTGTATTCCAGGGTCTTGATGAAGAATCACGTGGTGATATTTCCCATCTAGAATCAAGTATTCCCATACCTTTTAGTTCTTCGTGCCTACTTGTTCTGATCTGGTCCCAACCATGTTTATAATTGCCGACATATTTGGCAATGTCTTCTTCATAGGCATGTAACGGCCAATGCGGTGCGGTATAAGCAACATGCATGAAGAAGGGTTTATTATCCTTGGTTCCTGTTTCTAGCATTGAAACTGCATTCTCACTAATCGCGTCAGTCAGGTAAAAATCAGAGGTATCGATATCTAATACTTCGTCATTTTTCATGAGAGTTCTCGGATGGAAAAAATTGGCTGCTCCAGCCACTATGCCAAAAAACTCATCAAATCCTCTTTGGGTAGGTATGGGATGGGTCTTATCCCCTGGATTCCACGTTGATGCGTCAGTTAGATCATAGCCACCACCCACATGCCATTTACCCGACATATAAGTGTTATAACCATTTGTCTTCAGGACTTCTGCGATAGTTGCTGAGGTTTCGTTGAGGTACCCTTGGTAGGCGGGAACAGTAATGGAATTAGGTTGCCCAAAAGTTGACACCATGTGACCCACACCGGTTTGTTGTGGATTCAACCCAGTCAGCAATGCAGCCCTGGAAGGACAGCATCTCGCGGAATTATACATTTGAGAAAATCTGACTCCGGTAGACGCAAGAGAATCAATATTTGGGGTATTTATTTCAGACCCGTAACATCCAAGGTCTGAATAGCCCATGTCATCTGCCAAAATAAGTATGAAGTTTGGTTGGTTCATATTTTCCCTGAATTATTGAAATTGGCTGTTTTCTAAGAGTACATAGTAGCTCAATTACTTTGAGGTGTTTTACGTAGTAGAAAGCCTGCTATAAAAAGAGTTAACGGTGAGAATGCCATAAATCTCAGCGAGATTTCCAAACTACCTAATGACTCCTGTAAAAGCCCCGTTAGAGTTGGTCCTATTGAAGATCCTACCGCTGCCATAGTCATGACAGTTGCAGATGAGACAGCAATTTCCCTGGGACGAATATTTTTTATATGAAAGGGAACCATAAACAATAATGGAAAAAACCCCCAAGCTATTCCGTTTATTATGGCTATTCCGATTAATATGAAATAAGTATCAACCAACGTCATGCTCAAAAAGCTCATAGATATGATTGTGCCAGATCCCATCAATATAACGCTTCTGGATCTAGATGATTTAGACAATAACCCAAAAGCGAGTCCTGAAAACCCACCTGGCAAGATATAAAGCGCAATTATTAATCCTGACTTGCTAAGGCTTATATCGTAAAAGTCGACAAATAAAGTGGGTAGAAAGCTGTTGAAAGATGCAAATGACATCAGTGCACCCATAAATCCAATCCCAGCAAACCAAACATCTTTGAAACCCAAAACCCGTTTGAAAATTTCAATTTCATTGGTTGATTCTTCTGATGATTCCTGTGCAATAGGATTTTCTTTACCGAAAATGCCCCATATAGCGGCGAGTGCAAAAAATATACAGGCAAAGGTGATCATTACATTTCGCCAATTACCTCCAAAATAATTAAGGAGTACGGGCATCATTAATACCCCACCACTGACCATTATTCCAAAAAATAAATTGGAAATTCCCCCTGCATGATTAACTTGATTCTGTGGTATCCATTGACGTATCAGTAAAGCTCTTGCTGGCTCTCTCGCTATCATTGTCACTCCAAATAAAAGTCTTGCAATGAAGATGGCAATGAAACTTTGAGACCAAGCCTGCATTAAAACCAAAACACCACCCAAAAGGACCGTTACCAAGGCAAGCATTTTGGGGGCAAACTGAGAAACCCACAAGGCGATTATTATCATCAGAACAACATTAGCCCAATAAGGAGCAGAGCTTAGCATTCCTTGCTGGGTTGGGGACAGGCTAAGGTCTTCCGTTATGGAAGGAAGTAAAATACCAATTGTGTTAGCTACAAGGAAACCAAAAGTGTTGCAGACCACAAATAACCCATAAACTACCCATCTGTATGAACCCGTTTTCTCTTGATCACTTGTGATCAGATTCTTAACATGTCTGTCTGACATCTAGTCAATTTATGCTTTCAATTTTTCGTAAACACTAGGGAGGTTTTCACCGATACGATCAAAGGATCTCCAGCTTCCATACTGAGGTGTCAATTGGTTGATGACCGATTCACTTGCCTGTGTGGCGTTTTGTCCATCCGCTATAGCAGACTTAACTGAATTGACCAAATTATGAATGAAATCTCTTGCGCCTTGTAGAGCTTGGTGGTTACCGATTGGACCATGACCAGATACGAATCTTTCTATCGGTAATGCGGCTAATTTATTATCTGTTTCAGGCCAATCAACTGGGTAGCAATCCCCTAAATAAGGAACTCCACCATCCTGCGCCACGTCCCCAGTGAATACAATTTTCTCGTTGGGTAAATGAATGTATATGTCTCCGCTGGTATGAGCCTTCCCAAAATATTTTAGATCTAATTCTCTTCCACCAAAATACATTTGCATACTGGTTTCGAAAGTCATGTTAGGGGGAGTTATGTTGACTATATTTCCCTCTTCTGACCAAGGATCATTTGAACTGGTAACCTTTTTCCTCCATTGTTCGTTCCATTCCACATCTACCATTTCTGCGTAGCAGTTTTTATGCCCAATGATGGTGGCGTCAGGAAATTCCTCATTACCCCATGAATGATCCCAATGTGAGTGAGTGTCTATGACAAACTTAATTGGCTTATTCGTAATATCTTTGACGTCTTTGATCAAATCTCTGGCAAACGAGGGAACCCTCAAAGAATCAATTACAAGAACACTCTCGTCCCCAACAATAATTCCGGCATTGGTCAGCCCCTCGTGCAGTCGAGCGAATACACCGGTTTCAAGTTCTACTATTTCTGTGCCTGGAGTAGCCATTTCAGATTACCTCTTTTATTCCTATTACATTTCACGATAAGGTGCATATTAGGACTTTGGGAGCAGAAGAGCAATTGGGAGGATAGTTACTATTCTGGAAATAGATGTTTTGTCCGGTTGGCCACATGCACTAACGATAGCATGACAGGAACCTCAACAAGTACCCCAACAACGGTGGCTAAGGCGGCACCGGAATTGAGACCGAAAAGAGAAATTGCGACTGCTACTGCGAGCTCAAAGAAATTAGAGGTTCCAATCAAACAGGCCGGAGCTGCGATGTTATGTTTTATATTTAGTATTTTGGCAAAGCAGTATGCCAAAGTAAAAATCCCATAGGTTTGAATTAAAAGAGGAATAGCTATCAGTATGATGTCTTGAGGTTTTTCCAAGATCACCTCAGCCTGGAATCCGAATAGCAATACCACGGTTAATAGCAGTCCCAAAATAGACCATGGTTTTAATGCGGCTAGAAAACTGAACAGGTTTGTGGATCCTTCAGATCTNTCTAGTACTCTGCGGGTTATAACCCCTGCCACCAAAGGTAAAANCACATAAAGAATGACAGAATAAAGCAAGGTATCCCATGGAACTGCAATGTCACTCATACCAAGTAACAAACCAGCAATGGGTGCGAAGGCAAAAATCATAATTACGTCATTAACGGATACTTGAACTAAGGTATAACTTGGATCTCCCTTAGTTAGTTGGCTCCAAANAAATACCATGGCNGTACAGGGGGCTACCCCAAGTAGGATCATTCCTGCGATGTATTCATTGGCGGTAGTTGTATCTACCCAACCCGCAAATATGATCTTGAAGAAAAGCCATCCAAGGGCGGCCATTGTAAAAGGCTTAATAAGCCAATTTACAATTAGTGTCAGAATAAGACCTGAGGGTTTGNTCTTAAGCTCTTTAAGAGATGAAAAATCTATCTGTATCATCATTGGGTAAATCATTACCCAGATCAATAATGCTACAACTAGATTCACATGGGCNAATTCAAATTTAGCAACCTGCTCAAANAACTGTGGGAGTATGTTCCCGAGNCCTANACCTGAAATGATACATAACCCGACCCAGATGGAAAGGTAGCGCTCAAATATACCCATACATGTTTACCTGGCTAAAATTAAAATAAACCCATTTNNTCATGATCGTATGTCCTTAGGCAAAATANAATTCCAAGTATATGGAAAAATCATTGTCAGGCATGTGAAAGTTTCCATGTTCTGAAATCTTAGAGGTTTCTTAAAAATATCACATAGTATTTTCAGAAAACTTTACTAGTCTTTTCCTATCTACTTAAAGGATAATACTAATTGGAGAAGAAAATGATTCGATTTAGAAACATAAAAATCATGTTGGCCGGTATGGTCATACTACCGATGGCCTTCTCNACTGTTGCTTGTTCACCCATTTACGCAGATGATCCCGATNCAGNTCCAATAGAGCAATTTAGGTCTGAAATAGATATTGAGGCATTGAAAGCCAGAATCTCAACCGCCATTGAAAATGGAGAGCTGACTCAAGACCAAGTCAATCGGGGTATTACAATTTTAAAGGAAGAGTTCAAGGGACCGGATAGAAATCTTGANTTTTTCTATGAGGACATAAAGGCTGGCATAGCNGCANCTGTTGAGTCTGGTGAAATAACCCAAGAGGAAGCTGATGCTAAGTTANCAGGTCTGGAGGAGAGGAAAGAAAAGGGTAAGAAGNGNCCACTCAAAGGACATCACCTCAAAAAGCCTATGATGAACATTGAGGACATAAAGGCAAGAATTTCTGCAGCTGTTGAGTCTGGCGAGATAACCCAAGAGGAAGCATCGGACAGATTTAAAAGGGAACCTAAAAAGATAACCTACTGAACAATAGGTGTTTCATGACTTCATCCGTATTAATAGCAGATGATGACATTGCAATTTGCCAAGCCCTTGAAAGAAGTTTGCGGTTCGAGGGCTTCAAAGTCCGTTCAGCCTTAAATGGTGAAATCGCCATTGAGGAAATAGAAAAAGAATTACCAGACATAATGATCCTTGATATTAATATGCCGGAAGTCGACGGTATCCAGGTTACGAAATACCTGAGAAGTCTCGATATCGATATCCCCATATGCATTTTGTCTGCAAGAGACGAAGTCTCCGATAGGGTTTCCGGTCTAGAGGCTGGAGCCGACGACTATGTGATAAAGCCGTTTTCCTTCGAAGAATTGCTAGCTCGCATTCACGCGTTACTCAGGAGACGTTCGGTGGATGTCTCAAAAATTTTGACTGTTGGAGAATTGACGGTTGACCCAATGCGTAGAACTGCTGCTTATCATGGAAGTTCCCTAGACCTGACAAAAAAAGAATTTGATCTTATCCATGTTTTGGCAAACAGTCCAAGCTTAGTTCTAAGCCGAGAACAATTGTTAAACAAGGTATGGGGATACGATTTTGATGTAGATACCAATGTCGTAGATGTGTTCATAGGGTATTTACGTAAAAAAATGGAAATTAATGGACAAAAGCGAATTATAGAAACGGTTCGGGGAGTGGGGTTCGTACTTAATAAGTGAGCTTTAAATTCTTAATAACCTTATTGGTGTTTTTTGTAACCACGTTAATCGTGATAATTTGTGGCGCGGTTATCAATCGGTTAACAGAAGGAGACCTTCGTAAACAGATAGACGCGAGGTTGAATTGGCAAGTACAAGCTGTTTCATCTGAGAATTCGCTTTCCACTATTTTGCAATTACGGCGTTTTGTTCAGCGCACAGATATGTCAAATGCCTCTGTGGATGAGTTGTTTGATGTTCAAATTCCCACCCGAATTTATTTGAACAACGAGCTTTTTTTATATACGGATGGATTTCCTGAAATACTTACTACGTCGAATAATGGTTATTCCAATGTCGCCGTAGCCGGGAAAGAATGGAGGGTTTTAACCAAAACTTTACAAATTCCTGTTTCACCTAGAGTCGCTAAGTATGACCAAATAGCTATTCAAGTTGCGGTATCCAGAGACTTCATAAGCACCACAATGCAAGATTTTAGACAGACTTTTATTTCTGTTGGTGTTATTGCTATTTTACTGTCGGCTTTAATAACCTGGATCCTTTGTGGGGTTCTCTTAAAACCTTTAAAACGATTACAAAGTTATGCAGAAAACATTAATGACTCTTCGGATTTATCGATTCGAATTCCTGAAGAGAATTTGTATTCATTATCTGAGGTTAAGGTACTAAGCCAAAGTTTGAATTCTATGATATCCAGATTAGATTTCAGCTCGACTCAGACTGAGAAGGCCCTAGACACCTCTCGGGGCTTTGCATCCAATTTAGCTCATGAGCTGAGGACCCCTTTAACCAGTATGAAAATGAATTTGGAACTGCTTGAACGGTATTCAGATATGCCGGCTGACGAACGAAGAAAAATAATAAAAGATGTAGTTAATCAACAAGATAGACTTTTTGGGACTCTAGAATCACTGCGATTGTTGGCAAGGGGAGATCTTTCAGAGAGAACTGTGTTTGAAGAGGTGGATTTACCTCTTCTTTTCAAGGAACTATCCAGTCGTCAAATAAGTAATCAAGGTGGCGGCCATATAAATTTAAACATTCCGGACCCACCACCACTTATAAATGCATGGCGGGAAGGATTAAGTGTGATGTTTAACAATTTGATAGAAAATGCATACGTACATTCAGATCTAGTTGTTGAAAAACTCGAAATTGATGTAACCGTTACCATGGAAGATGGCTGGATCTATCTTAGTGTGGATGATAATGGTGTTGGAGTGGAAAAACATGAGAGACGTATGGTTCTAGAAAGATTCCAGAGAGGTTCCAATAACCATTCCCAAGGTTCGGGTCTGGGTTTGTCTTTAGTAACTCAACAAGTAGAGATTCACTCTGGTACTGTAGAAATTATGGAAAGCCCAAAGGGTGGAGCCCGAGTAAGGGTTGCTTTACCAGTTATTGAGGGAACGGATTCAAATTAACCCAATCCGTTCTAAATACTGGATCAATAACTTCCGGAATCCTTCTCTCTCAGTTGCGTACACGCCGTGTCCGGCCTCTTGGAATATGTGTAATTCAGAATTCGACAAGGTTCGGTTTAATACTACGGACCCTCCCGCACCAGCAACTGTGTCATTGCCAGCGCCAACAATTAAGGCTGGAAGAGTTACGGAAGATAATTGATGAGTTAGCGGATGTTCTCTCAGGCCCGCAGTTGCACGGCATTGCGCCACATATGAATCGATGTGTTCTTTAGAGACTTTTGGTTGTAAATTATTTGAAGCAGTTTTGTGACCATCAAAGGCTTGAGTTAACTTCCTTCCTGCTAGAGCTTTTTCTATACCTAGTCGTGCAATCTCACCTCTGGCGTACCAATTCTCGGAAGCTTTCTCATTAACTTCACTTGAAGTAGAGTCTAGAATGATGGCCGAGCACATTTCGGGAAACATAGTTGCAAATTTTTGTGTTAAAACACCCCCCCAAGAAACGCCAAACACAATTGCTTTTTCGACGTTTAGATGCTGGAGCAGATTCTTCAAATCAGTGGCGTAAAGAGGCAGTGAATATGTACCTGAAGATTCTGATCTGCCCAAGCCTCGGTTGTCCCAAGAGATAACATCGAAGTATTTTGCGTACCAATCCATATCATCTTTTTCGAATTTAATTCCATTACTGCCTAGACCATGACAAAAAACATAGGTTACTTGGCCTACACCCCTCCTCTCAAAGTAAATGTTTGCACCGTNCANTTNAGCTATAGGCAAGATCAACTCCCTAATGTATCAGTCAGTTTACGTATCCAANTAAGAAGATGCATCTTACAAAAAAAGGAANCTAAATCCCATATCTAGTCGTGATTAGGTCTGAGGTTTATGATAAATTACAGTAAACTAGCATTATTGAGGTATGTAAAAACAATGGTGACTAAAAGTCCAGATATCAAACTAATGGCTCATCTTCTTAGGAGGGCCGGCTTTGGATCAACGAAGGAAGAATTGGATGAATATCTTTCTATTGGTTACGAAAGAGTCGTTGATAAATTGGTAGATGATGTTGATTCTTCTCGGATAAATGATGCATTAGTGCGGCGCTATTTTCCTGACCAGTCAGTTACTCATGATACCTCTGGAGCTGGTTCCTATTGGTTGTATAGGTTGGTCTCAACCGATTCACCTTTGAGGGAGAAGATNGCTCTTTTTTGGCACAATGTTTTTGCGACAGGGTATACAAAAGTAACCAATGGAAAGCCAATGAGTGATCAGCTTAGGATGTTTCGTTCCCATGGACTGGGTAAATTAGATGAGCTTTTACTTAAACTCTCCAAAGACCCTGCAATGATCATATGGTTGGACAATGTTGATAATCATAGCGGGGCTATTAATGAGAATTATGGCCGAGAATTGTTAGAGCTATTTTCGATGGGGGTAGGGAATTATAGCGAAGACGATATTAAAGAATGTTCAAGAGCTTTCACTGGATGGAGCATCGCAAATTCTGACTACATAAAGCAGTTAGCTATTCGAAATTCAATAATGCCTTATGGCAAGTTGGCATGGCGATACGAGTATAAAGAAGATGACCATGATGATGGTGAGAAAACCTTTCTTGGCCGAAAAGGGAATTTCAACGGTGAAGAAATAATACAAATCATATGTGAACAGCCAGCAACTGCCAAATTTATCTCCAGACACCTCTACCATTTCTTTGTTGCTGACGAACCTCCGGTTCCATCTTGGCCTTATAAAGACCCACAGGACATGAATGCGATTGCTCTATTAGAACAGACGTATTTTGATAGCGGTTATGATATTGGCGAGATGATCAGAGTACTTTTCAAATCTGANTTTTTTAAGTCTGAGAATTGCCACTATAAAAAGATAAAAAGCCCGGCTGAATTAGCAGGCAATGTACTGAGAACAACAGNNGAATTTGGTACACCCAATATCCGTATATCGGAAAGGAATAGTCAAGTGACATTCATGGGACAACAGTTATTGAATCCTCCCTCTGTAGAAGGCTGGCACCAAGGTTTGGAATGGATAGAAACTGGTTCTCTAACGGAACGGGTCAATTTTGCCTCCCAACATCTCGGCGACATCTCCAAGCCAGGGGTTAAGAAGATTGTGGAAAATGTTCTATCGGCAGCTGGTGAAGCCATGTCAGCCGAGGAATGCGTTAATCATTGTCTGGATCAATTAGGAGCTATACAAACATCCGATTATATCCATAATACATTGGTTGATTTTGCCCATGAGAACGGCATATCTGAGATTAATTTACTGCAAGATAGAGACATTGCGACGAAAAAGATTTCTGAAGTGATGAGCGTCGTAGCCTCTGTTCCAGAATTTCAACAATCTTAAGGATTTAGGACCCATCAATGACTACAACTCAAGCTAAAACTTCTCTTCTCAAATATAGCCATACGATAGGCATATGTGTGATGGACGGCAGAGGATTTATGTTTCCAGTGGACACCGCTATTGGCAGAGATGGCAGAATGCATACGGTTAGTAGGGCATACGTTCCAGCGACCGCCCAATTGCGGATCACGATGTATGACATAGACGGTGAATATTTCGGTATTTACGGGGGTTATGGTGAAGAACTAGGGCAGTTCAGATGGCCCACAGGTATGGCGGCTGATTCCGACGGGAAGGTCTATGTTAGTGATGAGCAAAATAACCGTATTAATATTTTTTCACACGAGGGAGAACCCATTAAACATTGGGGTGAGTTCGGTAATCGAGAAGGCCAATTGAATGGGCCCTCAGGGATTGCATTTGATAAAAAACAAAACCTATTCGTCGCAGATCATTTGAATAACAGAATTCAGAAATTCACAAAAGATGGGGAATTTATTATGAGCTTTGGGGATGTGGGTGAAGAGACCTTAAAAATGCCCTGGGGGATCTGCGTTGGACATGATAATTCCGTGTATGTAGCTGATTGGGCTAATGACAGAATACTTAAATATGACTCCTCTGGCTCTTATGTCAATGGTTTTGGGACTTCAGGTTCTGGAAATGGTCAATTCAAGAATCCATCAGGGGTTGCTGTTGACACAGATGGATACATATACGTAACTGATTGGGGTAATGAAAGACTGGTGATTTTGGATGAAAGTGGAAATTTTGTGGAAACTCTAAGAGGCCAAGCCACGATTTCGAAATGGGCAGATGAATATTTCGACGGTAACTACGAAGAAGCAGAACCGAGGTCTCGATCTAACTTAGAACCCGACCCTGCCCAATTTGGAGGGGATCCACATGAAGAGTCTGCACATATAGAAAAATATTTCTGGGGACCGACGTCGGTTAAAATCGATGATTGTGGCCGGATTTATGTGACAGAGAGTAACAGGCATCGTGTACAAATATATGAACGGAAGAGATAGTAAGCTACGAAGCCATTGACTCTAAGACTTCCGATGCAGCGGTAAGAGTTTCATCGATATCCTTAAAGGAATGCATTTCGGATACAAACCATATTCCCCTTGAATTTATCCTTATTCCCTTTTGCATCATTTTGCTGACAAATGTCGAGTACTTATCTGTCTTAGAATTCTCAACATGAGTCCTATAGTCGAAGACCTCTTTTCCGTCTGTAAAGCTAACTGCAAATACAGAACCTGGCCCTTGGATAAGCATCCCAAGCTCTAATCTGGAATTTATTTCCTTGAGCCCATCCATAAGGGTTTGTCCTAAATCTTTCAACTTCTGGTTTGTTCCTATTTTAGTGGAAGATAGATGTTCCATAGCAGCTTTTGTTGCAGCCATCGACATTACATTTGCATTCAGTGTCCCACCGTGCATTACCTCTCCAGAGCCTATCATTGACATTATTTCCCTTTTTCCCGTGAGGATAGATACTGGATATCCCCCAGCAGCTGCCTTGGCAAATGTAGCTAAGTCAGCTGTAATTCCAAAGAGCTCTTGAGCTCCACCGGCACTCACCCTAAAACCTGTTATGACTTCATCAAATATCAGTAACGAATCGTTTTTATCACAAGAGTCCTTGAGGTGATTGAGGTATCCAGGTTTGGGCATAATACAATTTGTATTACACATAATAGGTTCAGTGATGACAGCAGCAATTTCTCCACTGTGTTGTTTGAAGACGGAATCTACAGCTTCAAAGTCGTTCCAAGGTAAAATTATGAGACTTGTTTGGGCGGATTCCGCCATCCCTTGGGTCATAGGTGAAGGATCAATCGAGCCGTCTGAATTGGTTCCACCCGGCAAAGCGGCAGTATTAAAAAGGACACTATCCGACCAACCGTGGTACTGACCCTCAAATTTGATTATTTTATTGCGGTTTGTATATGCACGAGCCAATCTAAAAGCAGCTTCCACTGCCTCTGTACCTGAACTGGCAAACCGAACCAACTCGGCATTTGGAACCAAAGTTTTAATGGCTTCCGCCGCCTCTAATTCCAATAAATGCTGTCCAGCAAAAAGTTGTCCAGATACTGAAGCCTGAGCGACTGCCTCAAGAATAAATTTAGGAGAATGTCCAAAGATTATAGGACCTTGGCCCAAGACGTAATCTATGTATGTATTTCCGTCTACATCGGTTATTTTACTGCCCTCAGCCCGCTCATAAAACAGAGGATGGGGAGTTTCTGTCAACCTCACGTTGGAATTTACTCCTCCAGCTAGGGAATTGAGGGCTCGGTTATAAAACTCACCACTTATATCAAATGAGGTTTCTTGGTCCATTTTGATCTCCTAAAGTCATATGCTGTAAAGCTATGAGAGAACGGGTAACTACAAAGGCCTATAATACACAAACTTAAATAACAGAACAGTGCGGGTAGTAAAAATGAAACTAGCATTATTGGGAATTTATCACGAAACTAACACATTTTCTCGGGTAAAGGCAGATTACGGTGCCTTCAATATATATCGAGGAGAAGAGATCATTGATGAGTATAGATTGGCCCAAACGACAAATGCTGGGTTTTTACAGATTTCTGAAGATGCTCAAGTAGATGTTATACCTCTTATATTCGCTATTACGGGACCAATTGGTACGATCACCGCAGATGCTTTTGAATCCATCAGCAAAGAAATGTTGTCACTTTTAAATGAGAATGGACCATGGGATGGGATTCTGTTGTCCTTGCATGGAGCAGCGGTATCTGAGGAATATCCTGACGCTGACGGGGAAATAGCTGAAAGGGTTAGAACCCTTGTTGGACCAGATGTGAAAATCGGGCTAAGTGTGGATATGCACGCTAATCTTTCTCAGAAAATGATCACTAATGTTGACGTAGCCACGGTTTACAGAACTAACCCGCATTTAGACCCTAAGGTAAGAGCTTTTGAATGTGCTGAGATGATACGAGATTCAATCGATGGAAAGATTAATCCAGTCATGTGGCTGGAGATTCCTCCAGTTGTTATCAATATAGTTAAGCAGTTTACTGACGAAAATCCTATGAAGGCCGTCATGGAAAACTTGGATGCTGCTCTTACTATGGAAAATATCATTCACGCTAGTGTGTCTGAAGGTTATCCATATGCTGATGTGGAGGAGATGGGCATGGGATTCTTAGCTATAGCGGATGGAAATACTGATTCAGCCAGAAAGGCCTCTCAATGGATGGCAGCTGAGGCTTGGGATATAAGAGAACAGTTCTTAGGAGATACACCGTCAATTGAAGAAGCTTTAGCATACGCTGATGTGAATTACGATGGGGAGGGAACTGGTCCAATGGTGCTAATGGATGTGGGCGATAATATCGGGGGGGGTAGCAGTGCAGATTCCACCCATATTTTAGAGGTAGCTCAGGCGATGAGGATCAAAGGGTACCTTCAAACTTTATTTGATCCCGAATCAGCCCAGATGTGCGCGGATGCAGGGGTTGGGTCTCATCTTAAACTAACTGTGGGCGGAAAAACGGATAATATGCATGGGAATCCTGTCTCTGTATCTGGAATTGTCAGAACCCTTTTTAGCGGTAAATTTGAAGATGACCGACCTACACACGGAGGATTTAAATATTATGATGGTGGTCTTACCGCGGTTTTTGATACCGAGGATGGCCATACTTTAGTTCTAACTTCCTTAAGATGTGGAAATACAAGCCGTGAACAAATGTACTCAGTCGGGGTATATCCTGAAAAGTACCGAGTTGTGGTTGCAAAGGGGGTAGTTTCCCCACGACCAGCTTATCAACCGATAGCAAAGGAAGTTGTACTAGTAAACACTCCTGGAGTCACGACATCCGACTTAAATTTTTTCGAATATCGAAGAAGAAGACCTAACTTGTACCCCTTTGAAGAATCAGCCATATATTTACAAGACTGAATAGCGAGTCCCAGCTATCTATTCCACTATTTGGAATGGTGGCATCATATTTGGCACTTCAACCTCGAGAAGGGTTGGTTTATCCAAGGCCATTGCGTCTTTCAAGCCCTGTTCAATGTTGTCTGCGTCGGTTTTTATACCTTCAGCCCCAAAAGATTTGGCCATTGAAACAAAATCAGGGTTGAAGAGATCTGTCCCAATGTATCGTCCATTGAATTGGTGCTGTTGATCCCATTTTGAGGCGCCGAAGGCTCCGTTATTGAAGACCACAGCAACGGTATTAAGACCATACCTCATAGCGGTCGATAGTTCTTGAGGGCTGTACATGAATCCACCATCCCCACACAGGGCAACAACCTTCCGTTCTGGATAAGCAGTTTGACACCCAAGCGCTGTAGGATAAGCGTATCC
>PBWI01000067.1 GCA_002728195.1 Chloroflexota bacterium | reverse complement strand
GGGCCTCCAGGTATTGGCATAGGAGAAAGTTCCCATCCATCGTATCGTAGGTATCCATTTGACCCTTCGTATACTTTCCGATTCTCCTCACCTAATGATGATAGATCAGGTCGAGGTATATTCTGTCTTCTTTCAGACAAAGCATGTTCACTTAATATAATTACAGGACCTTGATACCTTTCTGCCCAATTCACGGATTTAACACCAGCCACAAAACACTCTTCCACGGTTCCCGGTGCTATTACTGGCATTTTCATATCCCCATGGCCTGGATAAAGCGCTGTAAGCAGGTCTGATTGCTCTGTTTTCGTAGGTAGCCCTGTAGAAGGTCCTCCTCTCTGCACATCTACCACCACAACCGGTATTTCAGCCATCCAAGCTAACCCAATTCCTTCACCCATCAAGGTAAAGCCTGGTCCTGCCGTACTGGTCATTGCTTTTTTGCCGGCATAACCGGCCCCGACTATGCTTGTGATCGACTCAATTTCAGATGAAGACTGATGAACAAATTTACCCTCACCGACCAAGTTTTGTTCCATCCACAACAAGATAGGAGTAGCTGGTGATATTGGGTATCCAATGAATGTATCAAGACCAGCATGGGCAGCGCCCATGCTAATGGCAATGTTTCCGTTTAGCAAAACTTGTTCGCCTTCAGGTTTAATTGGATCAGCCAATTCGCCTAAGCTGAAGCCGCTTTTCTTAGCTTCTGCTGAACCTAAAGATAAAGCCATATTGTTTGAGTCGATTATTTGTTGGTCACTGTCTCTTCCTCTTGTATATCTTTGCTTGTTAAAGTCCTCAAGAATACTAATAGGAAGATCTACTAGATCAGCCAGAGCCCCCATTACGACGAAGTTTGCAGCTCGATTGTTTCCTGTTTGTTTAGCTAATTCATCAAAATCCATAGCTAGGGCATTATCAGATGCTTCAATCTCAAATTCCCCTGAGTTATAAACAATGACACCATCAGCAGCCACATCATCCTTGTGATTATCATAAGCATATTGGTTGAAAGCCACCAATACATCCAATTCATCACCAGAACTTAATACTTCTTTAGTCGATATTCTGGTCTGTGTCCATGTCGGTCCACCTCTGATCTGTGAAGGAAATGTCGAAAAAGTCTGGACGTGGTATCCAGACTGTGCCATCGCCTGGGCAAGTCCTTCCGCAGATGTAACAACCCCTTGTCCACCCTCGCCGGCAAACCGGACAACAAAGTCCTGTTTCTTCAAAGTATCCTCCCAAAAAGCTTTTTTTCGGCAATCACTATTTANATTACAAAAGCAAGTAAAAACATATTACTCCAAACCACCTCACTAACCATTCGTACTAGATAGTTCGCTCANTCAGAACGTAGTGTAATCCGNAGGCTAATGTACAACACCATCAGAAAATATATCAACCGAGTTTTTATAGTGTCAATTTTGTGTATGCCTTCACAATCCAAATTTGGAGGTTTTAGCCTAAAATATCTTCGTCAAAATTTAACGCGTTAGTCTTCAACGATTACCGTAAAAGAAACTGGTCCAAGCACGCTGTATATTAAGTCAAAAACTATCATTAAAACTATCCATTTGAGAAGATAATCCAAATTATTCCCATTCATAACACCATATGTAGATTCGACAGCTCCTAAAATGATCGGCACGACCACAGGAAGAAATAGAATGGGTAGCATCACTTCNTTTGCTCTCATATTCATAGAAATAGCAGCAAATAACATCCCTGATAAGGAAATACCAATCAGAGCAGGTATAGAGACATACAGCATGTACAAAGGAGACAAAGTCACATTAAAAAGGACCACCAAAATGGGAAGTAGTATCAATTCAATTAAAAGCAAAAACAAAACATTTGAGATCACTTTTCCAAAAAAGATCACATCTCTCCCAATTGGCGCTGTCAATAATCCTTGAAAAGCACCTTGTTCAGATTCGGACAAAAACATTCTGCCAAATCCCACTATTGCTCCAAACAAAATAGATACCCATAAAATTCCCGGCACTACTAAATTAGCTGTATTGGGAGTTGATTGCAGAGCGAAATTGAATGTTACAACCACTAGAAAAGAAAATATGAAAACCGGCAAAACGACATCTTTGCTTCTAATTTCTAGCAAAAAATCCTTTCGGACCATAACAAACAAATGATAAAGATATTTCCTTAGGGATTTATGAAACATCATCAACCAACATCCCTTTTGATATCCGCTGGTTGCGTATCACACCTTTATACACAATATCCTCTGCATGAGTAGTGATTAATATAGANGTTTCTTTCTTCAATTCGCTTTCAATAATGTCTTCCAAAAAAATCAGAGATTCTTTATCTAATCCAGACTCGGGTTCATCAAACAGCAAAAGTCGAGGCCCATGAAGAAGGGCTCGGGCTATAGCAGTCCTTTTGACGTACCCGTGAGATAAGGTTGAGATTTTCGTGTCCAATCTGTCTGAAATACCTATCATGGACGTTTTTTCTAAAATTTTGGTTTGAAAATCTTCTAATGAATTCAGTCGTGCATAAAATTCGAGATTCTCTCGGACAGTAAGCTGGGAATACATAAAAGGCCTATGGCCGACAAAAGCCAACTGAGATCTATAGGCATGAGGATCAGATCTCAAATCTTTGCCGAATATTCTTACAGTACCGTAATCATAGGAAATTAGGGAAGATATTATTGATAACAATGTTGTTTTCCCGGACCCATTCGCCCCTCTGATGACAACGACTTCACTCGAATTGACAGACAGAAACAAATTATTAATTACTCTGTTCCTACCATAAGACTTTTCCAAATTTTTTACTTCTAAAAGCGAATTCATGGCATACATACCTAGGATGTCAGCAGTAATATCATTCTAAATACTATTTCATTGTTACAATTAAAACATTAACAGACAAAATTAGTATTGGAGCAAAAAATGCCCTCAATTGAAGAATTGCAAAGTGCTTATGAGTCACTAGACGACAAAATTGAGACTGTTTCTGAGGATTCTATAAACTCAGAGGTGCTAATCGCCTTCGATTACGAATATCCAGGATCCGATAGTAAAGTCACTATAGAAACTGAAGAGTTTACTGCAGTTTGCCCTTGGACTGGCCTGCCTGATTTTGGAACCTTAACCATTGAATATATTCCATCTAACCTGTGTATAGAATTAAAATCTCTCAAATATTATTTGATGGGGTTTACCGGCGTTGGAATTGTCCAAGAACATGCCGCCAACCGGATTTTGAATGACCTTGTTGATTCCTGTAATCCAAAGGAAATGACTATAGGCCTTGAATACAAAGTAAGAGGAGGTATAACTACCAAGGTTTCGGTGAACTTCACAAACTAAAGACTNCCTTGTGGAACTACCTCCCCTTATAGGTTAAACTTTGGCTCATTCCCTAATCACGGNCATTTATTAAGAGTAAATTAATNTACTCAATACTAGGAGAGTAATATGACAAATTTTGTAAGGTTTCAAAACAACGGTAGTGCTTCTTTCGGAGTTTTAGAAGGCGAGACAATTTCAGAGATATCTAATGCTCCTTTCGATTCATACCAAACTACGGGTAATACCTTTTCCCTCNCAGATGTAAANTTACTGTCACCCGTNGCCCCTAAAAAAATCGTCGCTATTGGACTTAATTACAAAAGTCACTTAGGGGGTAGGCCTGGCCCGGAAGCACCTGAACCCTTCCTCAAAGCTTCTACTACAGTGGTAGGGCATGGAGACGATATCGTCATACCTAAAATAGCCCTGGAAGAAGGCGTAAAAATTCAACCAGAAGCAGAGTTGGCGTTAGTGATTGGAAAGGAATGTAAAAGTGCCTCTCAAGCCAATGCTCTCGATTACGTATTTGCATACACCTGTGGTAATGACGTATCAGCAAGAGATTGGCAACAGAATGACCTCCAATGGGCGAGAGCGAAATCTTCAGACACATTTGGGCCAATAGGGCCTTGGATGACCACAGATCTCGACCCAACCAATATTCAAGTAATATGCAGGGTCAATGGAGAAGAAAAGCAGAACCAAAACACATCAGATCTATTACATCCAGTAACCAAGATTATCGAATATGTAAGNGCTGTCATAACTTTAGAAGTTGGAGACGTTGTAATGACAGGCACACCAGGGACTCCTGGTGACATTCACCCTGGAGATACGGTAGAAGTGGAAATTAGCGGTGTTGGGGTGCTTCGCAACCCGGTTGTGTCAGAGTAGCTAAATACTCCTAATGTTTGGGATGTTACTGAGATTGCATCCCAAACACTTCTATAAGTTTCGAATCCTGAGTCTCAAAAGTTCAGACCCATCTCCAAATAGCCAATAAAAGACAATATACCCNCCCGCTACCACCATAGATATTTTGCCTAGTGTCTCAAGGTGTGGAATTAAAATACTCACAAGGCGTTGAGTCGCATCTTCAAAATACAGGACAGCTACTGTTACGAGAGTCATGATTAATCCCATACCAAAGCTGTACGCTATTGACCCAATTATTACATTCGCCATTCCCCCAGCTGAAATCCCGGAACCAACCACAATACCAACCGCAGATAAAAAAACTGGCAAAGCACAACTCAGTGAAGCAAGAGCATAAGCGATACCAAACAAAAAAATATGGTTTATTCCCCGTAATGAGCCAAATGAAACGGAACTGAGCAGGGGCAAAGACAAATTACGCCCTAATAATAGCAACCACATACCTAAAGCAAGAATTAATAAGCCAACGCCTAGCCCTATAAAAGGCAAAAAAGACCCAACCAACCTGAAGCCTAGAGACATCAAAATTCCGAAAATCCCAAATACAGCNACGAATCCCAATGTGAGAATAATACCTGTAAATAAACCTCTTAATATAATCAGAAAAGGGGACAAAGAATTGGAGGACCTGCTTAATTGAAATCCCACATAGGCTGGGAACATAGCTGCCCCGCAAGGGTTAAATGCAGCCACTGTTCCAGCTGTGAAGGCAAACAGGATTGGTACATCCATAGTTTGTTACTGCCTAATTATGTNTTTATTGGGATCAACTATTTATCTGGCGTTCAAAAAAGTCTCTTGAACCAAAACAAAACCTTATCAAAATATAATCTCGGTGATCGCAAGGAAGTTGGCCATATTGCAGTCAGGTAAGAAACAAGTAAACAACCAATACCTATAACAGCAAACAAATTAACTTTAGTTGCGAAAAACAAAGCAAATAAGACAACGCTACCAATCAGAATATTGAAAGCGGACACTGAACCTATTTTCCGATTCCTAAGATCGAAAAATAAGAAAACTAATTGATCTTTAAAGGATTCAGTCGATTCGTTCAGCTCCAAAGGTTCATCGGGCAGATTTGGACTACCTTTAAGAATGTTTTCTATCTCATCTTTATATCTATCAGGCATGCTTCACACAGCTCCAGAAACTCTCCAAACCACGAGTAAATCCTAAATTAGAACCCAAAATGCTGTCAACGATAATTCCACAAACAATCTCTCATTTAGAATCCATTTCTAACAAAACGTCCGATGAGNTCATAACGTAATGATATAATTGTCTTCCTGCTTTTTTAAAAATCACTCCTAGGAGATACCGGTGAAAATAACTCAGGACGATGTAGTTGAAAGACAAACAGTACTTCACATCGAACTTGAAGATGATGATATTGATCCATATCTAAATAGAGCATACCAAAAGGTAGTTCAGAGGGTTAACATACCTGGATTCAGAAAAGGGAAAGCCCCTCGCAGCATCATTGAACAGTACTTTGGCAGAGAATCTATGTTGAATGAAATCCTTGATTCGATGCTACCAGAACTCACGAATCAAGCTATAAACGATCAAGAGTTAGATGCAGTGGGTCTCCCAAGTATAGAGCTGGAAGAATTAGACCCATTCCAGTTCTCAGCAACAGTTCCATTACGACCCGACGTTGATTTAGGCAATTATCACGAAATCCGAATATCCAAGGATGATGTAGAAGTCGAAGAAGAAGCCATAGACTCACGCATCGAACAACTAAGGCTTAGTGTCGCAACTTGGGAACCAACAGACCGTGCAGTAGAAATAGGGGACATGATAACAGCCCAGATAAAAGGCAATGTTGGAGAGAAAACAATTTTCGACGAGAGTGATGCNGTCTATCTAGTAAATGAGGAAATTGGACGTCCATTCCCCGGTTTTTCGGAGAAATTNGTTGGCTTGACAGCGGATAAAGAATCTCAGTTTGAGTTATCAATACCGGAGGATTTCGCAGATGTAGATCTCGCCGGCCAAGATGCTTCTTTTGATGTCACTATTAAGGACATAAAAACAAGAGTACTGCCGGAAGTGGACGATGAGTTTGCCAAAGGGATAGGTGAAGGATACGAAACTCTTGCTGATCTAAAGGAAGAAATAGAGAAAAGTGTTCAACTCGAAGCTGAAGAAGAAAGCACACGAACTCACAGGGAGGCAATCGTAGAAGCATTGATGGAAGCTGCCAATGTGGAAATGCCTGCACTTTTGCTCCAACATGAAGCTGAACATATGGTGGAAGAACAGGAAAGAATGGTCTCTCAGGCCAATATGAATATGGATGATTACTTGGTTTCCCTAGGAAAAACAAGAGAGGAATTTGTAGAAGAATCCAAAACAGAGGCAACANATAGACTAAAAAGATCTTTTGTACTTGCTAAATTGGCAGANGAAGAGAATATAGAGGTATCGGATGAAGATATCGATGGAAGAATAGCTGAAATGTTTTCTAATGCTGAACAGGAAATACCTGAATCCAGCCAAAATGCACAAATGCGAGACTANTTAAGTCGCTCGTTACTGATGGAAGAAACTATGAAAAAATTGGAGNCCATAGCTTCTGGTGGGTCTTCTGAAGAAGCCATAGAAGAAAATGGCGAGAATTCGAGTCAAGAAACTAGCGAAGACAAAGAATCACAACCGACNGAAGGAGAAGTAAATGATTGATAGACCTGAAAACATAATCCCATATGTAGTAGAAAGAGATCCGCGGGGAGAAAGNACCTACGATATTTATTCTCTTCTCCTAAAGGAGCGAATTGTATTTCTAGGTACGGGAATTAACGACCAGGTAGCAAATGCAATTATCGCTCAATTACTATTCCTAGATAGGGAAGACCCTGAAAGNGACATAAATCTTTACATAAACTCCCCTGGAGGGGTTATCACTGCAGGGCTAGCTATATATGACACAATGCAACTTATACGTCCAGACGTGTCCACTATCTGTGTTGGCATGGCTGCCAGCATGGGTACAGTTCTTTTATGTGGAGGAGCCGCTGGAAAGCGATATGCCTTGCCTAATTCCACAATACACATGCATCAGGCTCTAGGCGGAGCGCAGGGCCAAGCATCAGACATAGAAATAGCCGCCAGAGAAATCATTAGAATGCAGGATAAAATTAGAAATATCATTTCAGAACACACCGGTCAGTCNTATGAAAAAATCGCTAGAGATACAGACCGTGATTTTTACATGAGCTCAGAACAAGCTCAGGAATATGGTCTAATTGACGTAGTTATGGCGTCTCCAAGCGATTCTGCNGAATAGAGGTTANTCAATGTCCACTACTCAAGATTATTTGTGCTCTTTTTGTAGCAAACCCCAGGCTCAAGTCAAAAGACTTATAGCAGGACCTGATCGAGTTTTTATCTGTGATGAATGCGTAGAATTGTGTCAACAGATAATTTCAGAAGAAACTATTGAGGATGTTGANGATCTAGATAATCCGATTGAGAAAGGCATAACACCAAAATTCCTTTATGAGAAACTCGAGGAATATGTGATAGGACAAGAGAAAGCAAAAAGAATTTTGAGTGTGGCCGTATACAACCACTATAAAAGAGTTTGGTCCAACAAACATTCAGACGAAAAAGTTGAACTCCAAAAAGCCAATATTATGATGTACGGTCCATCTGGGTCAGGTAAAACACATTTGGCTCAAACGTTAGCCCGCATACTTGATGTCCCGTTTGCCATTGTAGACGCCACCTCAATCACGGAAGCAGGATATGTAGGAGAAGATGTTGAAAATATACTCCTACGGCTTATACAAGCTGCCGATTACGATATTGCAAAGGCAGAACACGGAATTATTTATATCGACGAAATCGACAAAATCACACGTAAAAGCCCTAATCCTTCCATTACGAGAGACGTTTCAGGAGAGGGAGTACANCAAGCGCTTCTCAAAATTATAGAAGGATGTGTGGCCAATGTACCTCCACAAGGTGGACGTAAACATCCCCACCAAGAATTTATGCAAATAAAAACAGACGATATCCTTTTTATGGTTGGCGGAGCCTTCGAAGGTATGACTGATTTGCTAATGAAACGAGTGCACAAAGANAATTACAGTTTAGGNTTCAAACAGACNCCAGACAACAAAATTTCCACACAGACCCTTGTTGATTCAGTAAGACATCAAATCAACCCAGACGATTTAATGGAATTTGGATTTATCACCGAATTCGTTGGAAGATTGCCAGTTATAGTCACATTGGATGAACTTACAAANGACGATTTGGTTCGTATCCTTACAGAACCCAAAAATGCCTTCGTNNAACAATACAAAGCCTTGTTTAAAATGGATGAGGTAAACCTTAATTTTAGTGAGGAAGCCCTGCAAGCTACTGCCGAAAAGGCAATCGAACAGAAAACTGGAGCTAGAGGATTACGCTCTATCTTAGAATCGACTCTTATGGAAGTAATGTTTGAACTACCGGAACTGNAAGATATAACNCACTGTACNGTTGAAGCNGATGCAATTANAGGAGAAGCTCCAGTCAAACTTTCTAAAGACGGCGGTGAGATAATTGAACTGTCNAAATTAGAACAAAGGTCTGCTTAANCTTACTCTACTAGCTACATCAGTTAGTTTCCTCGTTATCAAGTCCCACTACTTCTAAGTGAAGTTCTTCCAATTGACCTTCNTCAACCATAGAAGGGGCACCAAAAAGGGGNTCCATCTGACTTTGAGTCTTAGGAAAAGCGATCACATCTCTTATAGATTCCTTACCCATGAGTACCATAACGAGTCTATCTATACCAGGGGCNATACCACCGTGTGGAGGAGCTCCATACTCAAAAGCATCCAAAATTTGTGCGAATCGCTCAGATACCTCGTCTTTAGTGTAGCCAAGAACTGCAAAAACATCTTCCTGCATCTTCCTATCATGAATCCTTATGCTCCCACTAGCCATCTCAAGTCCATTGCAGACCAAATCATATGATTGAGCAATTACCTTACCGGGGTCATCTTTCAGGAACTTCTCGTAACCAGTCTTAGGCATGCAAAAAGCGTGATGAGAAGCATCCCATCGCTTTTCTTCAGGACTCCACTCAAACAATGGGAAATCTGTGATAAAAGCAAAATGCATGGTATCTGCATCGGCTAGGCCAAGCCGTAAACCCATTTCATGGCGCAACGATGACAGAGCCGCATTAGTCGATTTTGGATCTCCAGCCACAATGAGTACTAAATCACCATCATTCGCCCCCGTTGAAACGGCAAAATCCTTTACATTTTCAGGGGTTAGAAATCTAGTTATATTGGACCGTACCTTTTCCATATCCACCGTTTCAAGGGAATCCCCAACCCCATTAATCCCAATGGCTATTAAACCGCTTGCACCCCTTTCTTTAACAAAATTCGTTAAGTCGTCTATCTGGCCTCTAGTGAAATCACCACANCCTGGAGCAGCAAACCCTTTAACAATGCCTTCACTATCAATTACATTATGAAAAACATTAAATCCAGTTTTGAGTGCCGCTTCGCTTAAATCCGACATTTTCATTCCAAATCTTAAGTCTGGTTTATCGGTCCCATAATCAGACATACTTTGATCATAAGATAACCTGGGGAAAGGTTTTACGAACTTCTTCTTGGGAAACAATGATTCCATTAAACCGCTAAAAAGATCTTCTGTTAGAGAAAGTACGTCCTCTTGACTGACAAAACTCATCTCTAAATCCAACTGCGTAAATTCTGGCTGCCTATCAGCCCTAGAATCCTCATCTCTAAAACATCTAGCAATTTGAAAATATTTTTCAAAGCCAGCAACCATTAATAATTGCTTTAATTGTTGGGGAGACTGGGGCAATGCATAAAAATTGCCGGGATATAAGCGACTTGGAACTATATGATCTCTAGCTCCTTCAGGGGTACTTTTGATTAAAATAGGAGTTTCTATTTCCAAAAATTCTCGTGAATCCAAAAAGTCTCTAATGTACTTCACAACTTTATGTCTAGCTATTAGGGCATCCTTCATGCTCTCTCTTCTAAGATCCACATACCTATATTTAAGTCTTATATTCTCATCAACCGAAACATCTTCGTTAACATAAAACGGAGGGGTTAAGGATTGGTTAAGGACGGTTAACTCCGAGGCATATACTTCTACCTCTCCAGATTTCATATCACTATTTACTGTACCTTCCGGCCTAGCAGAAACTTCGCCTGATACTTGTATAACCCATTCATTTCTTAGCTGTTGAGCAATATCGTGTGACTTTTCCTCGAGTTCTGGATTGAACACAACTTGCACCAATCCTTCCCGATCTCGTAAATCAATAAATATTAAATTCCCATGATCACGTCTACGGTGAACCCAGCCAGCTAACGTAACAGATTTACCTATATCTTCCGATCTCAGAGAGCCACAACTAATATTTTTTAGCAATTAAAATCCTCCAAAAGTCGCATTGAAAATTATATCCCCCTATATCTATCTTTTGATACTTCCAAAGTCGTAAAAGTCTCTACTCTATCCACTCCTTCTATCTTCCCAATCCTATTTTGCAAAAGTGACAATATATCCGACAAGGATTTAGCGACTACACTAACAAAAATATCGAATGATCCCGAAGTAATATTGATCCATCTAATCTCTTCAATTTGATCAAGCTCATGCACTACTTTCCGAATCAAAGCTAGATTGACTTTTATACCTACGATAGCCTCAGATTCCACATCGGAATAAGCTGGATTCAATACAACTTTAACATCAATGATACCCTGTTCTTTCATGATATTTAGACGGCGTCTAACAGTTCCTTCGCTGACCCCTAAGTTCCTTGCTATGCCAGCATTGGACATCCTTCCATCTGAACCAAGAATCTCAATTATCTCATTATCTAGATCATCAATCATAAAAATACTCAATTAGTCTCACAAAAATACTATATGCTCGCTGGTAGCATGACAAACCNATAAAAGAGGTAGAAATAACTAGGATTAAGTCGTTCCTCGTTTGATCCATGAATCTTTTGAAGATATATCCCTGTCATAGATAAATCTATTTAATAAAGTCGATTTAATCGCCCCTTTCTGAATAGGATCGTAGTTTGAAGTGAGTCGCTTAGAAATAAGTATGCATCCCAGTAACAGGCTATAAACCATGACATGAGTTTCATCTCCAAATGCAAAACACAACAGGGGTAAAGACGTAATAGCGACCAGACTCCAAACCGCGCTATCCTTATAAACGTAAAGACGGCCAATAATACCAAAAAGTAAAGTCATAAATATTAACTGTTCCCACATTTGAAGCCCTATTAAAGTTCCATAAGCTGTGGCGATTCCCCTACCTCCTTTGAGGCCCATAAAAATAGACCAATTATGTCCGAGCAGTAGAGTAATTAAGCCTACAAGTAACACATATGGGCTAATAGAGATGTAGGTATCAAGAAAAAATATTGTGGATGCCCCTTTTATAAAACAGTCGATTCCTCCGGCGAAAATCCCGATACTTTTCCCCCCACTTATCAATAAATTGGAAGACCCAATATTTCTTGAACCTATTTCTCTAATATCTAAATTAGCAAATAATTTACCTGCTATAAATGAGGTCGGGATTGACCCTATCAGATAGCAAATAAAGCCAACGAAGACATACGTAACATATTGATCAAGATGCACGAGAAATAGCCAAATACAATTGATCGAGTGATTGCCTGGGAGGGCCTACATCACCTGGATGAGGATCATAAGNGTTTTCAGAATTATGNTAATCACTNCCTCCACATTTTATTAGAGAGTATTTTTCAGCAANCTTTGATAGATAGGAAATCTGAGTAGAACTATAGTCCCCATAGAAAACCTCTATNCCCGCTAANCCGGCTTGGCAAATTTCAGGAAGTAAATCATCTAAATTCTTAATACTTTTCCTTCCAGATTTCGTATTAGATNAAAGAGGATGGGCTAATACCGGGACCGATCCATTTTCTTTCAATATTTTTACGGCCTCAATNGGAGTTGTCATTTCCCTGGGTACAAACCCAGGGGCATCCACATTCAAATAGTTTNTAAAGGCTTCTTTAATATTTTTTGAATATCCNGATTGAACCAACGCCATCGCGATATGNGGTCTTCCCACAGAGGCATCATGCGCTATCGTTTCGACTTGTTCCCATGTTACNTTAAGTCCAATTTCAGAAAGTTTTGCGACTATTTTTTTACCTCTTATCAGTCGTCCATTTCTAAAAGTTGAAAGTTTCTNCTGGAATCCAGGATCTTGGAAATCTCCCCCNTATCCTAAAATGTGAACTTCGTCCTCCATAAATTGAGTTCCAAGCTCTATTCCATTGATTAGCTTCATGCCCAACTTGGAGGCATGTGCTTTAGCCTCCACCAATCCATAAGTTGTATCGTGGTCAGTTATAGCAATCGCTCGAAGTCCTCGATCATAACAAAGCTGAACTAGCTGACGTGGAGACAAGGCTCCGTCTGAGTAATTAGTATGTAGATGTAAATCTACTTCTATTTGGTTCATTACTATCCTTTCTGAGAATCACGTCAACTGTGACCCTCAGAAGGTTATCTTAACTATTANGTAGCGATTTACCTAGCATACTCTACGGATCGTTTTTCTCGTATAACTACCACTTTAATTTGACCAGGATAAGCAAGTTTCTCCTCTATGTTCTTTACCACGTCTCTTGCAAGAGATGTAGCAGATACATCATCAACGGAGTCAGGTTCCACCATAATCCGAACCTCTCTACCTGCTTGTATAGCAAAACACTTTTCAACCCCTTCAAAATCACCCGCTACTTCCTCCAATTCCTCCATCCTCTTGACATAATTTTCTACTGTATCTTTCCTAGAACCAGGTCTTGCCGCACTCAAAGCATCCGCGGCTGCAACAATGAATGACTCCACAGAACTCATTTCATCATCATGATGTTCGCCTATACATGTCGTAACACGATGAGAAACCTTGTACTTCTTTGCAATGTCTGCGCCTATTTCAGCATGAGGACCCTCAATTTCATGGCTCAAAGCTTTNCCTATGTCGTGCAAAAGNCCTCCTACCTTGGCGACTTTTACATTAGCGCCTACCTCAGCAGCCATCAATCCAGCTAAATGAGCTACTTCAAGACAATGCATTAACACATTTTCCCCATAGCTAAATCTGTATTTAAGTCTACCCAGTAATCTGATTAATTCTGGATGTAAACCTCTAACATCCGCCTCAAGAACAGCCGATTCACCACTTTTCCAAATAGTTTCNTCTACCTCTTCTTGCGACTTTTTAACCATGTCTTCGATTCTTGCAGGATGTATCCTGCCATCTGCGACCAATTTGGACACTGCCAGCCTAGCCACTTCTCTCCTAACCGGATCGAAACACGATAGCGTAATAGCCTCTGGAGTATCATCGATTATCAAATCAACCCCTGTATTTCTTTCGATAGAGCGTATATTCCGTCCTTCTCTTCCTATCAANCGTCCCTTCATGTCGTCGCTCGGAATAGGAACTGTGCTCACAGTAGCTTCAGATACCACGTCCGACGCGAGCCTCTGAATCGCCTGACCCAAAATCATTCTGGCCTTATCATTAGCCTCATTCTTTACCGACTCCTCCATATCACGATATTTAAGAGCCAGTTCGTGTCTATAGTCGTCCTCAGCAGTTGCCATGATAATGTCTTTTGCATCATCCATTTTCATGTCAGCGACAGTTTCGAGTTGTTGAAGGCTTTGCGATTTTACCGCCTCTGCCTGCTCATAGAGATTTTCTATCTCTTTTTCGCGGTCATTTAAATTGCGTTCTCTTCGCTCTAAATTTTGTGACCTCTTTTCAGCATTCTCTTCTCTATTAGCAACTCTACGTTCTATTCTTCTTACTTCTCCACGTCTTTCTTTGAGTTCTTCATCTCCATCTTTTTGGATTTTTAAAGATTCCTCTTTTGCCTCTAAAAGTATAGATCGCTGTTCTTCCAAAGCCTGTTCCAACATCCTNTCTGCTTCAGAACGAGCTGCGACTTTACTCCTAAAGGTTTGAAGACGCCTAACGCTAATACCTAAAACTGTACCAACAATTAAACTGATGAGGGCGGCGATCACTATAGTTAAAATATCCATAGGATAAACCTCCTCAGTATTCTGTTTTCAAATTANATCCCAAATCGGATTTCTAATCTGACAATTATATCAGCATCCGATATATGAGTTTAGATGAATTGATTCTATGCCTTTTGCCCTAGAAGCCGAAAGGATTTCCTTTTTGCGAAAGCATCCGCATCATCTTCTTTTGACCACCAGGTGAAGACATTTCTTTCATCATTTTTCTTACTTGTTTAAATTGGTTCAAAAGTTGGTTTACGTCTTGTGCAGAAGTTCCGCTCCCTTTTGCAATCCTTTTCCTCCTACTTCCTCCAATTATCTCTGGTTTGGACCTTTCTTCAGGAGTCATCGAATATATAATTGATTCGGCCTTTNCCATCTGTCGTCCTTCCAAATCTTCTGAATCAACTTTGCCTTTCATCATCGAAAAACCTGGGACCATTTCCAACAGCTGTCCTATAGAACCCATTTTCTTTACTGCTTGCATCTGGCCCAAAAAATCCTCGAGATCAAATGTAGCCTGTTTCATTTTTTGTTCCAGGTCTGCCATTTGGTCCTTATCAAAAGTGGCTTGAGCTTTTTCTGCCAAGGTAAGAACATCGCCCATACCAAGTATCCTTGAAGCCAATCGATCTGGATGAAATTTTTCTAGGGCGTCTATTCTTTCCCCAACTCCAATATATTTAACTGGAACACCAGTTACGGAAGTTATCGACAAGGCGGCACCGCCTCTCGCATCACCATCCATTTTTGTAAGAACTAGTCCAGTCAAACCAATCCGATCATGAAAATCTTGAGCAACATTCACAGATTCCTGTCCCGTCATGGCATCAACAACCAAAAGAACTTCAGTCGGTTTAACAGAATCTTTTATTTCCTCCAATTCATCCATTAATTCGTTGTCTATTTGAAAACGACCAGCGGTATCAATAATAGTCCAGTCAAAATCGCGTTTTTCCCCGACCTTAGACCCATCACGGGCCACTTGAACAGCAGAAACCTCTGTACCGGCCTCGTAGAGGCTAATGCCTACCTCGTCTGCCAAAACTGTCAACTGCTGTATAGCTGCAGGCCTATGAACGTCAGCAGCAACCAATCCAACAGATTGGCCCGATTGACTCAAATGTTTGGCCAGCTTCGCTGAGGTGGTAGTTTTACCAGAGCCATTAAGACCT
>PBWI01000066.1 GCA_002728195.1 Chloroflexota bacterium | reverse complement strand
ATATGGTAGAAGAAATCAAAGTGTTGGACCCAACAATAAGTGCCGGCTCAGAAGATTCTCTACTGGCAGTTCGACCAGAATCTTTAAATGGACTGACCGTAGGCTTACTGGCTAATGGCAAAAAGAACTCCGTAGAGATACTGCAATACGTTTATGAAATTCTTAAAGAAGAACATGGATTAGGTACATCCATAGAAGACAACAAAGGAAACGCGTCAAGACCTTGTCCGCCTGATTTACTAGAAAATTTAGCGGATCAATGTGACGTTGTAATCACCGCTTCTGGGGATTGAGGGTCTTGCTCTTCGTGCAGTGTGCACGACGGGATCCAATTCGAGAAAAAAGGAGTGCCTGCCGCAGTAATTTGCACCGAACCTTTTGTGAGTAGCGCCGTAGCTATGTCAAAAATGGGTGGAATCCCAGAATTCCCATTTGCGGTTGTCCCTCACCCACTAGGCAGCTTGGATGAAACTTTGTTGAGAGAAAGGGCAAAAGAAGTAGCAGAGGATATCGTAAAAATCCTTNTACAAGGATAAGAATGAAAAAATGGTCAAACCATATAATTCATATTTTTGACAANTGAAAAAGCAAGATGTTGATCNCCTCGGATTGAAACTTTATTATCAGCCANAACCTTATCAGGGTCCCATCTACCGCAACTTAGGCACATAAAAGTTTCACAGTCCATTTCCAAATAAACTGTTGGTTCTGAAGGCCCANTTATCAGTCCNGCCCTACCTTCGTTAACTTTTATATCCAAAATAAAGGAAGAATCTCCNTATATCNTGAATCTCACAGAACTTCCTTCAGGGGCCCCTACCTTTTTNCCAAACACAAAAGGCATAACACTAGTCATTCTNTCAAACGAATGTTNAGCAGCAAGACTTCCCAAATTACCCGGCTTTCTAACTGCTCTNCGGATATCCTGCTCGTGTACCCAACAATCNAATACCCTGACAGAAACTTGATCAGCAACACTTCCTTTGCCNATAGGGGAATCGGCTNCTACGGAAAAATCTATTTGCCTGCTAAGCATCTTCAACCTTTCCAAATTGACCTCTGAAAATTCTTCAAGCACCGCTCTAGGAGTCATTGAGCGCCTAGAAACCACATCTATTTCATTTTTTGAACCTTGCTCATTTCTGATGTGACCCATCTCATCCAAACTTATATCGGGTAGGTCCCTACCTAGGATACGATGTTCTATACCAACTAAGTGAGCTATACAATCTTTCACCGTCCAGGTGGGGCAATCCGTACCAGCTCCCCATTCAGCCAAACTCAAAGAAGCACACAATGTTTCCAAAGATTGCCACTGAGATTTTTGTAACTCGATTAACCTTTCCCTTTCTTTATGCATCGATCATCCAAACTAATCTTCATTTGTACCCATTTTTACGATCAAATCGAATTCTTGGGGTTTTACGGGTTGAACAGATAATCTAGAATTCTTTACCAATACCATTTCAGATAGAGCTGGAGTTCTTTTTATCTCCTGTAGCGATATAGGGGTCTCAAACGATAAATCAGCTTNTATATCCACCATAAACCATATCGGGTTGNCNGGATTACTTTTGGGATCAGGNTGTTTGGAGTCAGGATCCCAGGCTGTAAAATCAGGNTATCCATCCCTCACAACTACAGCCGTTCCTACGACTGCAGATGGCTTGGAGTTTGAATGATAAAACAAAACTCCATCCCCCGTTTTTATCTCATCTCTCAATANGTTTCTAGCTTGATAATTCCGTACCCCATCCCATTCCGCTGTAGAACCCTTTTCATTTTTAAGTTCATCAAAAGAATAGTCTGAAGGCTCAGATTTCATTAGCCAAAATCTCTTTTCACGCATAGTATTATCCTCCGTCACATCTGGGTGAATTATTCGTACATCACCTACCATTTCTTAAGATTCCTCTCTAAAAGCTCTAGCACACTTGAAGCCTCTACTGCAGATCTACCTACCGGTTCCTTCTCTAGAAATTTCTTCAAATCAATCACTGATTGCTGATGCTGTCCTACCCGAAACCCGATCATCCCTCTATCTCTGATTTCAAAAACATTTTCAGGCTCAAGTCCTACCAGTATGTCTATGACTTCATAAGCTTTTTGATTTCTAGCCTGATTCAAATATATATACTTCAAATTTCTTAAAAGTCTCGAAATTATATATGTGTTATCCACAGGTGATAGGTATTGATCATCCCATGCTAGCGATCCAGAANCACTCCTATCAAACATAGACATGCATTCTTCTTTGTTAACNACTATGCCTTTGTTAAAAACATCCACATAGTATGTCTNGGATTCGTCGTATACACCGACCAAGAAATGGCCAGGCATCCCAATCCCTTCCACTCTAAGACCCAAACGTAGGGTGATTTCCATGTACAAAATAGCCAACGTGATTGGTATCCCATGTCGCCTGTTCAATACTTCATTNATAAAACTATTNTGGGGATCGTAGTAATTGTCAACATTGCCTGAAAAGCCGAGTTCAGAAAAAAAATATTCACTGATTACATTCAGCTTTTCCAGCACAGGCGAATCTTTCTGCAAGCGGCGTTCCAACACTGACTGTAGCTGGTTGAATGAATCCAGTTCAGCTTCTATGTCTAAGTCCTCATGCTCCAACAGAGATGCTATTAGAGCCAGTCTTGCCAAGCTAGATGGTGTTTTACCCAACTCTGATTGAATTAATGGAAGTAATTTCAAAGCTCCACCTGTTTTTTACTCTGACGGCATATGTCCGCAATTTGGCGGGAGCGCGAGGGAGTCGAACCCACCGCACCAATCGAAGGATTGCTGCCAACGGAGTTGAAGTCCGCAGAGACCACCAGGCCTCATCCGCTCCCAAGTAAAGCTTTTCTAGGAAAACCTAAGACTCAGCTGAAATTAGCCAGCAAGAGCCTCATCAATTTTCTTTTGAATTATCGACTTCGGGACTGCTCCAACTATCTGATCTACTGGCTTACCATCGCTAAATATTAGGAGTGCAGGTATTCCTCTGATGTTGTAATTCATTGAAGTCTGAGCGTTACTATCGACATCCAGCTTACCGACTTTGATTTTACCTTCGTATTCGTCTGCTATCTGCTGAACAACCGGCGCTATCATCTTGCACGGCTGGCACCAATCAGCCCAGAAATCGATCAAAACAGGCATATCCGAATTTAATACCTCTTCCTGAAAATTACTATCTGTTATCTCAACGGTGTCTGCCATAACATCTACTCCTTGACAATCCCTTGTTTGACCGAACAATGTTACCGGATTTTTTTATGATTTTTTTATTAGTCTCTGTCTTTCCAATAATCAACGAAGTCTACTGGTATGTATTCAACTTCGTCCCAAAATATTGTACCCAAAATTAATCCCTTTGGCACATCAAATACTAGACTCCCAGAAACCTGAAATCCTCTCGCCAACTCTATTTCTCCCCATAGCACAGGAGTTATCTCTACAGCATCAGGACCTGCTTCCAAGGTTCCAGATATTTCTCTTGAACGCTCAAATGGATCAACTGCCTCAGCTTTCTTACCTCTCCGGTCACCTAATTTAGCAGCATCAGGATCCACTGATATTGGTATAACTGTGCTGCTGCGATTAACTATCGTGGTATTTACGATTGCCAATTTTCTGTTTGAAGCGCTAGGAGTAATAATTCTNGTGACCCCATCCTGAGTGTAAAAAGCTTTAGACACGACCTGTGGCTTTGACGCATGTACCTCAAGATTTCTTCCGCTAGCACCCAAATCCAACTGCTCAGAATTACAGGCAGTAAAGAAACCAGCAACGGCAATTACCGTCAAAAATGTTAAAAAAAATGTTCTGAGATTATTCAAAATATTCATCGTTTCTTAAGTTTATAAATGTCGTTAGTAGTGGAAGATAACCTTCACAATCTATCACATCGTATGTCACGAATGGGCAGACAAGGAAGGCATATCTCTCAGTTTTTTTATTAGATTTGGTAGAACATCTAACAAATAATCAACATCTGCGTCTGTGTTATCTCTCCCTAAAGTGATGCGAAGGGTGCCCTGAGCTAATTCCGCGGAATGCCCGATGGCAGTCAAAACATGTGATGGCTCCAGAGATGCCGAGGAGCATGCACTNCCGCTGGAAGCACAGATGCCTGCAAAGTCCAGTCCTAATAACACTGGCTCGCCTTCTACTCCATGAAATGACACACTTATGTTGTTAGCAAGACGATTNACGATGTGNCCGTTTATTGTCACATTTTCCACTTTTTCCTGNAGGNTACTGATAATCCTATCTCGTTTGCTTAACAACCCAGCTTGCAGTTCTTCTCTTTCCCTTTCNGATAATGTCAAGGCTTTAGCTAGACCAACTATNCCAGCCACATTTTCTGTCCCAGATCGGTTTTGGCGTTCTTGACCTCCTCCCATCATCAATGGTTCAAATGGGGTACCTCTTTTTAAATATAATGCCCCAACTCCCCTTGGACCATAGAATTTATGNGCAGAAAGGCTAAGCATGTCAACGCCTAAATTCATCACATTTACTTCAAGTGCCCCTACGGCCTGCACAGCATCCGTGTGAAGCAAAACAGTCTTATTTCTCTCTTTCGCTAAGTCTTTCACAGCTTTTGCAATGTTTTTTACCGGCTGTATAGTCCCAATCTCGTTATTAGCCATCATAACGCTAACTAAAATAGTCTCGTCTCTTATTGCATTCAAAACATCCGAGGCAGAGACTCCCCCATCCTTATCAACCGGCAGATACGTCACGTCAAACCCAAACTGTTCNATCTGTTGGCACGTGTGTAAAACAGCGTGATGTTCAATTTGAGTAGTTATTATGTGATTNCCCAAATTCCGCATAGCTAATGCAGCACCCTTAATAGCAGCATTATCAGACTCCGTGCCACCACTAGTGAACATTATTTCGCTAACCCTTGCCCCCAGTATGCGAGCAACCGACTCGCGTGATTCATCAACTGCCTTCCGGGCTTCCTGAGCCAGAGTGTAAATACTAGAAGGATTTCCATAGCTGGACTGCATGTAGGGCAACATAGCATCTAAAACTTCGGGTCTCATCTGTGTGGTTGCCCCATGATCAAAATATATAATTTTATTTGCAGGTTGTGACATAAAAAACGAGCCTAATAAATTATCTCAGAACTAACTTCCTAAATATTAGCACGCAGATTGGCAAAAATAAGACATTAAGGGGGTTACAAAATACGGATTTAGTGAGATTGTTAATAGGAAAGAGTTTAAAATATGCTTGAACGCTAGAGTTTGTTGAATTAGTATTCCTCAGTTCTATTCTCGCAAGATACTACTTGTAGGTACTATCCGAAGCTCTGATATTAAGGAATGGCCGATTGATTGATGCAATAGACATAACCAAATTTTATGGTGATTTCCCAGCTGTGACCGGGCTAAGTTTTTCGGTAGAGCAAGGTGAAATCCTTGGCTTCCTAGGACCTAACGGTGCGGGCAAATCAACAACAATGAAAATTCTAACAGGATTTATTCCGCCTTCGTCAGGAACAGCAAAAATCGCTGGTTACGACATAGTTGAACAGTCTTTACAGGCCAGAAAACATATTGGATATTTGCCTGAGACTGTCCCTCTATATGAAGACATGGAAGTCAGTGATTATTTGTCATTTATGGGCCAAATACGAGGAATGACCTCATCTCAAATAAAAAACAGAATAAACGAGGTGATTCAGCTTTGTCGCCTAGAAGAATATAAGAACACCATAATTGGAAAACTTTCTAAAGGATACCGACAGAGGGTTGGAATATCACAAGCAATACTACATGAGCCTGATGTTTTGGTATTAGATGAACCCACCATAGGAATTGATCCGATACAGGTTGTTGAGACAAGGCAATTAATAAAGGATCTAGGGGAAGATCACACCTTAATATTAAGCTCCCATATTTTGCCCGAAGTAAGCATGATTTGCGACAGGGTCATAATAATACATGAAGGCCAAATCGTCGCAGTGGATGACCCAACCAACTTAGGAACAAACCTTGCTGGAGT
>PBWI01000065.1 GCA_002728195.1 Chloroflexota bacterium | reverse complement strand
TTTCTAAAACAAGTTCATCGGAAGCCTTATGAAGGGCGTAAAAGGGTATTTATCATCGCATCGGTTGAAAGTATGAGATCCGAACAATCCAATATTTTGCTTAAGACTTTAGAGGAGCCTCCGGAAGATGTGATGATTATATTGTTGGCAAAAGACCCCAATAACCTTTTGGCGACGATTGTCTCACGATGCCAGCTACTTACACTGGAACCAGTTTCTGAGTCAGATATTCAACGTTACTTAGTATCCTGCGGTCTGGCGACAGATGTCCCCATAGAGGAGATAGCAAAGCTCTCTAGAGGTAGACCAGAGTGGGCATATAGAGCAGCAACAAATCCAGATATATTGGAAAGTGTGAAAACTGACATAGATCTTTTCATAGAATGTTTGACAAGCGGATTGGATCAAAAATTCAATCTTTCTAGAAATTTATCTAGCAAATTTTTGAGAGATAGAGAATCAGTATATGAATTTTTTGACATAGCCCTAACATGGATAAGAGATGTTTTACTTTTTATCCATGAAAGGCCCTCCGACATAATCAATATTTCTAGAAAAGATCAGATAGGGGAATTTTCTGAAATTTTAAAAACCGAAGATATCCTGAAACTTTTGAAGCTTGTAAGAATTACAACTGATAACCTTAGGAAAAATGTAAGCTCAAGCCTCGTTTTGGATAATCTGATGTTGAAGCTTCCAACTGTAAATTCATCGGTTTAAATAATATTATCGAGGCATTAGTTTTTCCAGGGTATGAACGGGGACCACTCATCTTCGAGCTTTCTGTGATAAAAGATATAGTACGGGTTTGGTTTCGGAGCTGAGGGAAGTCTAAGTAATGTCATTTGAGCTTCTTTTGGTGTCCTCTCGGCTTTATTGTGATTGCATTTCATACATGCACTTACAACATTTTCCCATACATGTTTTCCATTTCTTGATCTGGGTATCATATGGTCGATCGTCAACTTTTTAGTGGATACACCGCAATATTGGCAAGTAAAGTTATCTCTGTAAAATAGTGCTTGGCGTGATAGTCTTCTTTCCACCATGGGTTTCTTGACCATATAATAAAGTCTGACTACGGAAGGCATTGGGAAAGCCTCGCTTGAACTTCTTATTTGACCTTGGCCGTTTACTATCAGTTCAGCTTTTCCTCTGCCCATTAATACGATTGCTCTTCTTACACTGCAGATATTCAAGGGTTGGTAGTTTTGATTTAGTACCAGAACAGGTGATTCTATTGTGGAGGCTGAAGCAGTGGTCATACTTCTAATCTAACTTTGAATCAAGTATTTCAATTGCAGTCATGTAATCTGTTGGTATGATTCCCAAAGCGTTATCGGGGGTTATTTGAAGTATAGAAACGAAAATCGGGGCAATCGTTGATTCCAGTAGAGCATCCTCTATAGATGTTCTGGTATTTTCTATCTTTGCATCTATCCCTTCTATCATGAGGATTTCTCCGTTGGATATTAGAGAACTGCCAGGCACATCGGGTAGTTGGTGAAAATCGTAGGCTAGCCTAGTGAGGCCTGATATGGTTACGGAGCAAATTATTACCCCAACTATTAAACCTAAAATTATTCCAGCTATTCGGTTTAGGCCCAAAGTTGCTACATCAATGATAGTAAGAAATGGCTTGATGAATTTGAGTATTATTTTTGTTACCACAAGGGTCAAAATCAGAATAATTACATAGGCTACTATAGTAGTTGTTGTGTCCACACTAAGATTGACGCCGCTCAGCTCGCTGACGGCTTTAACTGAATCTGATTGAAGTCCGAGAGCATCACCTATAAGTTCTCCGATAGATTGTGACACTTCTCCAGAAATTCTCCAACCAACCAAAATACCAATTCCATATATGGCGGCGACGAATATTCCTGTTTTCAAACCCCAGTACATGGACATAATAAGGATGCCCAGTATGACAAAATCTAGCCAATTCATCTTAATACCTTATATCGAGTCATCTGTTCAGAAAGTGGTTTCAGTTTAGCATAAGGTTGGTTTTATTCTGGTTAGCGAAAATACCCCTGTTTATTAGCTTCTTGGCGGTTCTACGGGAACTGGATTTACAAGGCCACTTCCCAAAGATATTGGTACTAACTTATCTAGCTCATCTAATGTCCATTTCCCGTCTTTATGTATGCTTTTTATTACGTGTCTGGGCGAATAAANCGATAAAGCCCAACCACTTGTGCCAAATACCTGGCCTGTGATTCCTTCTGCAGCTTCAGAGCACAAATAAACTACCTTTGGTGCATTATTAGCTGGATCTCGGTATTCGGGTGGGGGTTCAGATGGGTTTGCAACTGCCAATCCCACAGCCTCTCTTTGTTGCTGTCTTAACTCAGTAGTAGATTGAGGTACAGTATCTGTCATCCTTGTGGATCCCCCAGGGTATACAGCATTCACCATTATGTTGTACGGTTCGAGCTCTTTCGATACTGCTCTTGTAAAACCAACCATTCCTTCTTTAGCGGCTGCATAATTTCCTTGGCCTGATGCGCCTAAGCCGGAACCAGACGAAAATAATACTATCCTTCCATATTTGTTTTTCATCATATGAGGTACAACATTTCTTACCATGTTGAATGCGCCGTAGAGGTGAACTTGCAATACTAGATCCCATTCCTCTTCCGTCATATTAAATATCATTCTGTCTCTAAGAATCCCAGCTGGATGGCATAATATGTCTACTTGGCCAAACGAATCTATTGCTGTTTGAACAATTTTGGCAGCGCTGTCAAAATCTGCAACGGAATCATATGAGGCAACAGCTTCGCCTCCTTCAGCCTTTATTTCATCTACGACCAAATCAGCAGGAGTGGCGGAATCACCAGTCCCGTCTACTGATCCACCGAGATCGTTTACCACAACTTTTGCGCCATCTCTTGCCAACCAAAGTGCAACTTCTCGACCTATACCACGCCCGGCCCCAGTTACTATAGCTACTTTTCCTTCAACCCTTTTTGTCACCTTATCACCTCTTGAAGTTATTTAATTTCCGATTGTTGAATTTTTACATTTTGACTCAGAAGCCATANCCCATCATTTTGGGGAACAAAACATCCATTTCTTNCATTGTGAAATTGCCCCATTTGTTTACTACGTTTTCGATGTCTGGGTTTGAATAGACATACAGGCTTCCCCCTCTAACTCCCAGTACATAGCCATTTATATTAGGTGCGGCTTCAGTGCAAAGGTAGACTGCTAGGGGAGCTACATTTTCAGGGTCATCTGGTGATCCTCCACCTGACCAACTAGGGATTTCAGGTGAGGGGCCTATGCCGGCCCTTTCATCTCTTGAAGGCCCGGACATTTCGGGGATTCTGTGCTGATCCACTGCTCCAGGGAATAACCTGGTTTCTGCCATAGCTGATATGGCATTAGCTGTAACCCCATATTTGCCTAAATCTTTGGCAGTTGTTCGNGTTAATCCGATGATTCCCTCTGTAGCTGCAGCGTAATTTGAGCGTCCAACATCTCCAAGTCCAGAATCCGCAACCATGTTTACAACTCTGCCAGACCTTTGCTGGCGAAACAATATTCCAGCGAATTTTGTAGTAGTAAAAACACTTTTGGAATTATTCCGGACAACCTGGTCGAAATCCGACTCTGTCATCTGATAGATCATACGATCTTTTAAAGATCCTGCGGAGTTCACAAGGATATCAATTTNGCCATAATTGTCTACGCACGCTTGTATTAAACTCTCTCCTCCTTCCATCGTTGATACATCTGCATAATTAGCTATGGCTTTTCCACCTGAAGACTTGATTTCGTCTACAACTTCATCAGCTGGTACGTTTGATGCACCGCTCCCATCAACTTCTGTACCTTTATCGTTGACAACAATAGAAGCCCCTTCCTCAGCAAGAAGTTTGGAGATACCTCTACCTATGCCTCTACCTCCACCCGTGACTACAGCTATTTTTCCCTCTAATCTATTTCCCATTTTTCGACCGTCCTATTTTTAAGAATTTGAAGCTATGCGCNTATTGTTCTTTTACTGCCATTCTAAACTTGTATCTAATTCTGCTCAATTATAAAAGTATAGCTATTTAAAAATAAACATGGCATTTAATCAACTTATGGGTGGTTAATTTATATTTTTGGATATTTNTTCAATGAAAGAAAATAAAGTCCGGTGGCGATAGCCTGAAAAGGTGATATGAGTGTGGATACTAAAACATCACCCAGTAGTAGGATGAAATCTGAATTAAGGTTCGCTGAAATTAAATTCAAAGCATATGTTGGTATTGTCATCAAAATCAGGATGACAAGTCCTGTTCCAAAAGTTACCCACCACCGTTTATCTACTAAGTCCCAACTTCTCTGGATCGATTGGGTAATACTTGTATTGTCTAGCACCATTGATGGTAGCGCGAAATACCAGCGGACTACCAAATAAATCAGAATCGGTATTCCTATCAACAATAGGGACAGTACAAAAGGGATTATGAATAAGGCTATCAGGAATAGTGAAAGCAGAATCAATTTACCAATCCGAGACAATGAGTAGTTAATGCAGACTACTGGTGAAACTGGTTCAGAGTTAGCGAATTGAGCAGATCCGACAATCATAGACATAACAGATATTAGATTTGCGATAAGCCCTATTGCTACAAAAAATACTATTGTAACTATTTTCCATATTGGTATGGCTTTGAATTCTGACAATAAATTTTCTGAAATTTGATTGTCGTTGTATTGCTGGAGGTTAGATAGTGAAACCAATTCGGTATCAAGTAATGTACGAATAATAATCCCGACTATGAGAGTGGGTATTCCGTTAATCAAAGCCAAATATATGAAACTTTTAAAATTCTTTTTNTATGCGGAAACTGACGTGGCAATTAAATCAGTCAGTTTNCCAGGNTCTGGTAGCACTTGGGAACCTANGNTGAGATTNTTTTGGGGTTCAGTCNGGTTGTATGAAAAATCGTTTAGGTTGTGNGGATCGGAGCNNGGTTCAAAACTACTGGGGATAATTTGACCACAATTGGTGCAAAAAGTTTGATTCTTGTTTATTTCTCCACACCGATCACATTTGATACCTAAATCGTTGCCGCATCCACCACAGAACAGACTTGATGTATCATTTTCAAAATCACAATTTTCGCAAGAGGCCATTCCCTTACACTGTGTTGCCGTACATGTCGATGTGTTTAATGGGATACCCTAATTCCTCCAGACCTTTTTCCACTTTGCCCCTGTCGCCCACCACTACTACTTTANTTTCATCAGGAGTTAAATGTTTTGATGCGGATTCTCTCACTTCATCGATCGTTAAGTCGGATATTNTTTTNATATTAACTTCAAAATGATTCAGAGGTAGATCAAACCCTGCCAAATTGAGCAATTGATTNACGATTTGTTGATTTGATTCGAATTGGGATGGGACACTTTTGATCAAACCTTCTTTCGCCTTTCTGAATTCTTCAAGATCGATTTGATTNGTATCTCTAATTTCACCGAGCTCNTTCAAGGTTTCAAAAACTGATTCCTTGGTTACCTCTGTTTGAACGCTGCCTCTTGCTANGAAGATAGAGAAAGNCTTCATCCATTCAATAGCTGAATGAAACCCATAGCTGTACCCTTTATCTTGTCGTAGATTCATGTTCAGTCGACTAGAGTAATCTCCACCAAGGATGTAGTTAACAAAAGCAAGGGAATAATAGTCAGNGTGTTCTCTGGGTATAGATATATGGCCTACCCTTAATATGGACTGAGCTGAACCGGGTCTATCAACAAGATAAATAACAGGACCATTTTGATTTGGCTTTTTGAGATCTGATTCTGAGACTCTGGATTTTTGTTCACTGGGTAATTCTCCAAATTTCTCATTTAGTAATTCCATAGAATAGTCAGGAGATATATCCCCCACTACTAGAAACGTTTTCCTGGAGTTGCGGAGCATATCGGTGTATTGACTTTGGATGGCATCCCTATCGATTGAACTTACACTTGATTCATTGCCACTAATAGTATGACCATATGGTGACGNAGAACCTAGTAAAATAGATCTGGTTGCGATTGCGGCAGNCGCATCCGCACTATCTTGAATTGACTGGAGATCTGCTAACTTTTCATTCTTGATACGTTCTATTTCTTCGACAGGAAAAATAGGGTTAAAAATTGTGTCCGAAATTATTTCTAATCCCTTATTAGCATTATCTGATATTCCTGAAACAGCTATAAAAGTGTGTTCTCTGGAAACATCCTTTGTTAAATGAGATCCTAGGAATTCAATTTCGCTCGCTATTTGTGAACTGTTTCTGTCCCGAGT
>PBWI01000064.1 GCA_002728195.1 Chloroflexota bacterium | reverse complement strand
GCCAAGCAAAGGAAAGCAAAGAGCATCAAGACAGGCGCAGCTGAGGAATAGAAAAAGAAAGTCAGCAAAAAGTCAGGTTGTAGATTCCAGAACTACAGTTACAACCTCGCCCGCCGCTCAACCTGAATCTGACTCAGTATTGGTGGAACAGCCAGGGAGGCATCTAGAATCGAAACCTGTTCGCCAGGCATCTACAACAGTACAGGGGGGAGTGGGGGCATTAAGATATGAATATTTAGGCAGCGAAGTTAAGCGTATAGCAATTGTGGCCGCAATAATTGTGCTTGTATTAGTTGCCTTATCCTTCACGGCCATCACTGCCTAATAAAACTAATTAAGATTTTTGGTGGCTTTGTAATGGGGGCAGATAAATTTAACGAAAGATTAGCTCATGCCCCTACTGGTCCCGGGGTTTACCTTATGCGGGACGATCAAAAGCTGATCTTATACGTGGGTAAAGCTAGTAACCTCAGAAATCGTCTCCGGTCATATTTTGTTCCTAAGTATCATGAAGACTTGAAAACTCGTGTTTTAGTTTCTGAGATCAAAGATTTCGATTTTATAATTACAGAATCGGAGCAAGAGGCATTAATACTAGAATGCAATTTGATAAAGGAATATCAGCCACGATTCAACTCAAGATTGAAAGATGATAAATCCTATCCGTTTATCAAAATTGATAATTCAGAAGATTTTCCACAGGTTTATATAACCAGAAATGTTCAGAAGGATGACGCAAAGTATTTTGGTCCTTATGCCAGTGCGGGTAGTGTAAGGAAGACATTAGCGCTTTTGAAGAAATTATTTCCATATAGATCATGCACAAAAACTATTACCGGAACGGATGATAGGGCCTGTCTTGATTTTCATATTAATAGATGTATTGGACCCTGTATAGGCGAAGCAGATAAGCATCAATATAAAGACATTATTGATCAAGTGATTTTGTTTTTGGAAGGTAACACTACTCAAATTGTAGGTTCTTTAAAAGACAGGATGACTGAGTCTGCTGAAAATCTGGAATTTGAAAAAGCTGCTGCATTACGAGATCAAGTGAGGTCCATTGAAAAAGTTCAAGAAGGGCAAAAAGTACTTACATTAAAACCAGAAAATTTAGACGTGGTTGCTTGCTCTCAATGGTCAGATGATGGTTGGATAGAGATATTTTTTATTCGTCAAGGTAAGCTAGTTGGACGCGATTCGTATTTAATGGATGTTGGACAACACGATGATATAAATAGTGTTCAAAACGCCTTTTTGCAACAATTTTACGAGGTAACTCCTTATGTGCCGCCAACTGTGCTAGTCCAAATCCCAATAGGGGAAGAGGAAAATCCGATAGCAGAGTTTCTTTCTCAAAAAAGAGGATCTACAGTGCGGGTGTATACACCTGTTCGAGGTGAGAAAAGGAAATTGTTGGAAATGGTTTCAAATAATGCCAAGGAGGGACTGGACCAGCACAAAGTAAAGAAATTTGCAGTATTGACTCAGGATGATAGTGCACTTGAAGAGCTTCAAGAGGCTTTGAACCTACCGAGATTGCCTAGCCGTATTGAATGTTATGACATATCGAATATTCAAGGTAGTAACGCTGTTGGAAGTATGGTGGTTTTTGAAAAAGCACGGCCTAAAACTTCTGACTACAGGCGTTTTCAAATAAAGAATGTGAGAGGGGTTGATGACTATTCCATGATGAGGGAGATGCTAACCAGGCGTTTTAAACGATTGGTGGATAAAGAAACAGNCTCGACCTCATGGACTAATGATCCTGATCTTGTATTAATAGATGGAGGGAAAGGCCATTTAGGNGTTGCGTTGCAGGTGTTTTTGGAATTGGGAGTTACNGATATACCTTTGGCTAGTTTGGCAAAGGAAAACGAAGAGTTATTTGTCCCGTATATGCAAGAGCCGATTATATTACCCAGGAATTCGCATGCTCTTTTCTTGGTCCAACGAGCAAGAGATGAAGCTCACAGATTTGCGATCACGTATCATAGGGCTAAACGCTCTAAAAGCACATTTAAATCCACCTTGGATTCCGTCGAAGGCATCGGTCCACAAAAGCGAAAAGCTCTGCTAAGAAAGTTTGGTTCAGTGAGAAATATAAGATCGGCACATATAGATGAGTTGGTTGAAACGGAAGGGATAACTTTAAAGTTGGCCGAAAAAATAAAAGACACAATATAAATGTAAATATTTGTTTAGTTAAGGTTTAAAAGTACCTGTTCACAGCTTGTTATATCCTCCGATATCCCTTCATAAAGCACTTTGTTGTTGGTGATCAAGGGATATCCCGATATATCGCAGATGGAAATGATATTTGCAACTTCTAAATCTATTTCAGTATTTGCCGAATACACTCTCAGGTAATGCCCAGTTTTAGTAGCAACATCTGTGTCGATTGCGGATACGGTTAGGAACTCAAGAAGGCCGAGAAAGCCNATTTCTGATTTACGGTCGAAACNAGGAGTACTCCATATCTTAGCTATTGTTAATGGAGAAATAACAATATTTATTTCTCGGTCTATAGCTTTGTAAAGAAGGTTTTGACAATCTTGGTGAGATTCTCTGTAACCTAAGAGAACTGACGAATCTATAATGGCTGTGTATTTTGAATTCACAGGAAAGCCTTTCGCGCAATTTCCTTCGCCTCTTCCTCGGACAATTCAATTGGAGCACCTATTGGTCGGTCTGCTTGCCTGTTCAAGTATTCGTCTTGCCATATTGAAGTTTCTTGCTTATTGGTCTTATTAGGTTGATCGGACCGATTACTAGATTCATTTCCAAGGTACAGTTCTAGTGATTCTTCCAATATCTCCCGCATGGACATTCTGGATTCAGCTGACTTTGCCTTAGCCTGTAGGTACAAGTTTTCATCTATTTTTGCGAACAATTGGCGGGTAGGTCCGTCATTCTTTTTTCTCGCCATTATGATACCTTTGCTCTCGCAATGTAGTTTATTTATTTANCATAAAAATATAAAAGCAATAAGAATATATCAATATTATTGGTTTACGTAAATGTGGCTAGTATCAATTAAAAGATTCTGCCCATACTTATAAAGGAATAACAGTGAAAATATGAAAATATTGGTGGCACCGCAAGAATTTAAAGGTAGCATTTCAGCTTTGTCAGTTGCTGAGGCTGCTAAAACAGGGGTTATAAGAGTTTTTCCAGAGGCGGAGGTTGTGCTTTGTCCCGTGGCAGATGGTGGTGATGGCACTCTTGAAACTTTAGTCGAAGTATCTGGTGGAGAGGTACGCACCTGCGATGTCCAAAATCCAATCGGAGAGATTATTACGGCGGAATGGGGCGCTATGGGTGATGGGGTTACAGCGGTAATTGAGATGGCTCGCACATCTGGTCTCGCATTGTTAAGTCTTGACGAAAGGGATCCTCTGAATTCATCTACCTTTGGGTTGGGTCAGGCTATCCTCGAAGCGCTGAACGAAGGATTCCGTAATTTTATAGTGGGTATAGGTGGCAGCGCGACTAACGATGCTGGTGCTGGTATGGCTCAAGCCTTAGGAGCTACCCTACTTGATGCGGAAGGAAAATCAATTCCTTTTGGTGGGGCAGCTCTGGCTAATTTAAGATCAATTGATATTTCAAAAATGGATGCCAGAATTGAAAATTCCCAATTTATGGTGGCCTGCGATGTAAGTAACCCGCTTACGGGGTATGAAGGGGCTTCAGCCGTATATGGGCCTCAAAAAGGTGCTACCCCAAAAATGGTAACTGAACTAGATGGTGCTCTGCTTAATTTTGCAGAAATCGTAAGGAAAGACATAGGGAAGGATGTCTCAGAGATTTCGGGTGCTGGTGCTGCAGGGGGCTTGGGTGCTGGTATGCTTGCATTTATGGGAGCAGAATTGAAGGCTGGAGTGGATATAGTGTTGGAAACAGTCCAGCTTAGAGAAAAACTCTCGGATGTGGATCTTGTCATCACAGGGGAAGGAGGCATGGATTTCCAAACGGTATATAACAAAGCCCCTATAGGTGTTGCTAGGATTGCTGGTGAATTTAATATCCCAACGATTGCTATTGCTGGATTACTCGGACAAAATTTTACCGTGGTTCATGATCACGGTATTCGGGCTGCTACATCCATAGTCGATGGACCTATCTCCTTGGAAGAATCATCGGAGAGAGCCTCTGAATTAATATCTAATTCTGTGGAGGAGAGTCTTAGATTTATATCAGTCGGAATGGATATGAGGTAGATTAATCTTCCTCCACAAGAAGCAAATGGACCTCCCCTGGCCCGTGAACTCCTGTAACCAGCGTATATTCGATATCTGCAGATCTACTTGGACCAGAAATTAAACTGGTGTAGGAATCCTGATTTCCGTCCAAAAAGTTCTTTCTTTGCATGGTAAATAATTCATCTAAAGACGGAAGTACCTGACCCTTTTTTACGACGGCCACATACAAGGGAGGAGCTAGACTTACCAGTCTACCCACTTCACTGCTGGCAGATACAACGCAAGTGCCAGTTTCCGCAATGGCGTAATTAACCCCAGTAACACCTATGTCAGCCTCTATAGCTCGGGTTCTGTTAAAGGCTGGATCTCCATCCGGTGTAATGACAGTTATCTCACTTTCGTCTGGCAAATTAACTTTTTCCAGCCCTAGATTTTCGGTGCATTCTTGATCTGAAATGACAATATGATTTGAATTTCTCTCAAACGCTAATGAGGCGATGTAATCGGAGGCATCTTCATAGGTAGCGCATCTAAATACTTTCCAACCAGCTGCTTCTGAAGAAGTTATCAGCGTATCAAATAACTCCTCCCAGTTCGCAGTTGCCTGCTCCTGAATAGAAACTGTTCTATCCATCAAACCGTCGAGGTCGTTATCGATTACCAGTTCTCCGATACAGCTGTCTTTAGTTTCATGCTCCGGGTATAAAGCCTTTTTTATTCTATTTAAAAAATTTTCTCTGCTCATGTCTAGTCACTCATTATAAATAACTTTCCGCGCCAAAATTTAGAAGATTATTCATATGGGTATATAGGTAAACACACCCTTCAGATTTTGCCTTTACCATATGTTTTTCGGAACTAGCGGTTCCTGGAGTTAGCNCCTTGGTGATTATGGATCTGAAAATTTGTGATATTGCTGTACTCACAGGAGGTTCGTTTGCTTTTCCAGGATAACCTAGTGACTGAGACAAATCAGATGGGCCGACAAAGAAAACATCGACATTTTCTGCAGACAAAATTTCATCCAAATTCTCAATGGCTTCTTGGTCTTCAATCTGCAGTACCACTATCGACTGGCTGTTAGAAATTTTCGAATATTCNTCAAGGTTTGTACCGATACCGTAATTTGAAGGGCGAGTTCCCATTGCTAACCCTCTATTCCCCAAAGGATGGAATTTCACAGAGGCTACCGCAGCCTCTGCCTCCTCTTTTGACTTTATATGTGGGACTTGGACCCCATCCACGCCTCTATCCATTACTTGCATGATGTCAATTGGGCTATTTGAAGGAGGTCTTGCGATGCAAGTAATTCCTGCTGCCTTCGCAGCTATCGCCATGACTTCAAGATTTGAAAGATCAATCGAGCCATGCTCGCAGTCAAACAATATCCAGTCAAAGCCCAATTCGGCAACCATTTCAACCAACTGTGGTGAGCTGAACATTAAGGATATTCCTATTACAGGAGTGCCTGATACCATCGTTGCTTTCATTTCGGGTGCTTTCATATTACTTCTGCTATGCCTCAATTTCCGTTTTTGCATTTTCACTTTGCAGCAGGTTTACGATACCCTATTTCTGCAATCTTTAGGAGATATTGAATCTGGGTTAAAGAGAGTGGGGATATGAGTCAGTCAGAGTTACTGGAAATAAAAAACCTTNTTCCAGAGTTAAAAAACATAGTTGGCAGCGATTATGTATTGGATGATAAGGCGGATCTTTTAGTTTATGAATACGACGGTTCAATNGACCGAGGTAATCCAGTAGTCATAGTTTTACCTCAGTCCGCGACCGAAATATCTGGTGTGTTGAAGCTGGCGAGGTCACACTCAATTCCTGTGGTCGCTCGGGGAGCAGGTACCGGCCTGAGCGGAGGAGCAATCGCTGAACACGGCGGCATTGTTATATCCATGTCTAGGATGAACAAGATATTGGAAGTCAACCCGGATGACAGGTATGCCATTGTGGAACCTGGAGTAGTTAATCTAGATTTATCGACGCATGTTGGGCCTCAAGGTCTATATTATGCCCCTGATCCATCAAGCCAGCGGGCCTGCACTATAGGTGGAAATATAGCTGAAAACTCAGGTGGCCCTCATTGTTTGGCATACGGCGTTACCACAAATCATGTGCTGGGAATGGAAGTTGTACTAGCTGATGGTTCTGTTACTTGGTTCGGTGAAAATGAGAGAGACAGCATTGGATATGATCTTAGAGGCATAACTATTGGTTCAGAGGGCACATTGGCCATAGTAACGAAAATATCGGTACGTTTGCTTAGATCTCCTGAGCATGTGAAAACCATGTTAATGGCCTTTGAAACGATTGAGGATGCTAGTGCTGCGGTGACAGGAATAATAGGGGCCGGTATGGTTCCAGCGGCCCTAGAAATGATGGATCATTTTTGTATTAAAGCAGCTGAAGAGGCCGTTGGTGCTGGCTATCCTGAAGGAGCAGGAGCGGTCTTGCTAGTTGAATTAGACGGGTTGTTTGAATCTGTTGAAGAGGAATCCGACGAGATAGAAGCGATATGCCGCGAATTTGGCCCTCTGGAGATAAGAGTAGCTGATGATGCCATGGAAAGAGAGAAGTTGTGGTCAGGTCGTAAAGGTGTGTTAGGAGCTCTCGGGAGATTGGCTCCAAACTACTACTTAGTTGACGGAACGATACCAAGAACAAAACTAGTGGATGTTTTGAAGCAAATAAATGAATTATCTGAAAGAAGCGGTTATCCAATAGCTAATTTGTTGCATGCGGGTGACGGAAATCTGCATCCTTCNATATTGTTTGATGAACGAAAACCAGGTGATGTTGAAAACATATTGGCGATTGGGGCTGAGATTTTGAGGATTTGTGTGGAGTCAGGCGGGGTCCTTTCAGGAGAACACGGTATAGGTCTCGAGAAACAGGATCAAATGCCTTTAATGTTTAGTGACGAGGACATGGCTACTATGTCCCTTCTCAAAATTGCATTTGAAACTGAGGATTTGCTCAACCCAGGTAAGGTTTTTCCTACGGGGGCAGGTTGCGGAGACATTTCTCAGGCAAGGGCAATTGCAAGGGTTGGTCCTGGTGCATACATATAAAGCTCAAGTGGACAGCCTAAAATGAAAACGAAACATATAGTAGACGGGGTTCAACCTTCAGAAGGGGTTATTCATCCTAAAAATCGTNATGAGCTTTCCATCGCATTGTCTGACGTACTTGATTCCGACAAAGTTGTTGTACCAATAGGAGGTGCAACAAGACTTCAAATAGGCGCAAAGATACCAAAATATGACTACGCTTTGGATTTATCTGGTATGAACCAGTTAGTGGCCCATAATTCGGCTGATTTGACCTGTGTAGCCCAAGCTGGNGCCACTTTGAAAAGTTTACAGGACGTTCTTAAGGAGCAAGGCCAGTTTTTGGCAATCGATGCGGCTTTTCCTGAGCAGGCAACTATAGGTGGAATTTTGGCTTCTAATGCTCCAGGATATATGCGGTGGCAGTTGGCTCACATGAGAGACATGGTAATTGGTATGGAGGTTGTATTACCTTCGGGGACAATTACTAAAAGTGGAGGCCCAGTGGTAAAAAATGTCTCAGGATACGATATGGCTAGGTTGCACATCGGAGGATATGGGACTCTAGGGGTTATATCTGAAATATCATTCAAGTTGNCCCCCCTACCCCGCCGGCAAGGTACCTTTATATTGGGGTTTCAAACAGNGAATGATTTGCATAACTTTTCTGAAGAAGTCTTTAGGAGTNATGTTATGCCTTTAGCCCTTGCTGGAATTAATTCAGAGGTAACTAAAGAGTTAAACCTTAAATTCCCAGCATCACTTTACTTGGTTTTAGTAAGGATCGGTGGGAGGCAAATGGCTTTTTTGCGCCAGAAGGAAATTTTGTCCCANATTGCTAACAACTACCAGTACGCTCATACCGAATTTTTTGAGGAGNACTCTTCAGATGTNCTGTGGGAAAAGCTCAGNGATTTCAGAGGTTACAACATAAATACATCTATTTTGGGCAGAGTATTTTCTACTCCTACTAGATTACGTGGTCTCTTGGCGCACATAAGCGAGTATTTCCAGAAAATAGAACTAAAGGTTGCACTTTCTGTTCAGCCTGGATTCGGGACAATGGAATTCTATTTTGATGGGGCTTCTAATTCAGCGAAAGTTGACGTGGAGGTAATTATGAGTGAAATTCATAGAATAGTTTTAGAAAATAACTCTCACCTAAATTATGAACAGCTTCCTACTAAATTAAAAAATGGATTTAACATGTGGGGCCCGATAAATAGAGGATCCCTAGACTTAATGAAATCTTTGAGAAGGACTTATGATCCCACTAGGAAATTGAACAGAGGAAGGNACATAACGGACAGTGAGTAGAGAACATTGAATATGGTTGAAGCCCAGGAAATATTAAAACTGCCATGGTTGAATGAATCAGAATTGTACAAATGTGTTCATTGTGGATTCTGCCTACAGGCTTGCCCAACCTACTTAACTACAGGTTTGGAAACTGAATCACCAAGGGGCAGAATCGCCTTGATGAAGGCAGTTAACGAAGGCAGATTGGAAATATCTGATCAAGTGATGAGGCATTGGGATCTTTGTATCCAATGTAGAGCTTGTGAGGATGTTTGTCCATCTGGGGTTCCATATGGCAATTTGATTGAGTCTACAATGGATCAAATAAGGGACCATAGAAAAATCGGATTTATTCCACGGCTAGCTTATGAAATTTCCCTCCGTCATTTAATACCTAATCAGCGAAATCTAGCGATTGTAGTTTCTATGATGAATTTATATGTAAAGAGTGGACTACAAAAAGTGGTAAGGAAGACCAAGATATTGAAACTAATTTCCAAAAGGTTTGAGCGCTTGGAGAAAATGACACCAGCTGTAAATGGGAAATTTTTTCGAGCTGAAGGTCAATTATATACAGCGGATGTTGAAGGTACAGAAACAATTCAAATGCTCTCAGGGTGCGTGATGCCTCTAACCCAGGGTAACCAAATGAGGGCTGCAGTGCGAACGTTGAATAAGGCCAACAAAGATGTGGAGGTGCCACTGAATCAAGGTTGCTGTGGTGCAATAAATTCACATGTTGGGGACTTAGGNAAAGCCAAAGAATTGGCCCGGGCAAATATTGAAGCCTTTTCGAAAGGAAGCGGTACTGAACCTATAATTGTGAACTCGGCAGGGTGTGGGGCCAGGATGAGGGAATATGGACATCTTTTGTCTGATGACCCTGACTATGCGAGCAAAGCAGTTGATTTTAGTAAAAGAGTAGTCGATATCAACGAATATTTGGACCAGGCTAAATTGCAACCAGGTGAAACTAGTATCCCAAAGACAGTCACCTATCAAGATTCTTGTCATCTCGCCAACGTACAAAAAGTTAAAGACGCTCCGCGGAATTTAATAAAATCGATTGATGGGATCGATTTTTGCGAATTAAAGGGGTCCAATATTTGTTGTGGCGCAGGAGGAACATATATGATCACTGAGCCCGAAATGTCAGAGGCTGTTTTGGCTGAAAAGATTAGAAACCTGGTTGACTCAGGTGCCGATATTATTGCTACAGCTAATCCTGGCTGTTTCATGCAGTTAGACAATGGTATAAAAGCCGCAGGGATAAATGTAGAGGTTAAGTATGTCACTGACCTTTTGGACGAAACTTATACAAAAAGTAAATAAAAATAAGGAGAATTAATATGGACCTAGGGTTAGAAGGAAAGGTAGCTATAGTCACTGGTGGAAGTGACGGTATTGGCAAAGCTGCAGCTATTTCGATGGCTTCAGAAGGGGCCAAAGTTGCCATAGTGGGTCGAACTCAATCAAAGCTGGATGACGCAGTGGCAGAAATCAAAAAGGCTTCTGGTGGTGAGGCAATAGGTTTTGCCGCAGACGTGTCCGTTGAGTCAGATGTAAAAGCTATGGTTGAAAAGGTTGTCGCTGAATATGGAAAACTGGATATCTTAGTAAATAATGCGGGAACCTCATCTGCTACAACACTGGAAAATATGACGGACGACGATTTAAAAGTTGATTTCGGTATAAAAGTATATGGAGCTGTTTATTGTGCACGAGCGGCGCTTCCTCATTTGAAGAAATCAGGAGCTGGAGCAATAGTAAATACCACAACTCCTGGCGGAAAGGCTCCTAACCCTGGAGGTCAGCCNACCTCGCTGTCTAGAGCAGCCGGTATTTCGCTCACAAAATCGTGGGCAGGTGAATTGGCAAAAGACAATATAAGAGTAAATACTGTCTGCGTAGGTGTTCTGAAATCTGGTCAGCATCGGACAAGATGGGAAGCTGCGAACGCAAAAGATTCAAGCTATAGCTTGGAAGATCATTGGAAAGTGGTTGGTAAGAACGTTCCAATGGGCCGCATTGGTGAGGCTCACGAGGCTGGTGATCTGATTTGCTTCTTGGCATCTGCTAAGGCGAGCTACATCACTGGAACTGCGGTCAACGTTGATGGCGGTACTTCCCCTGTGGTTTAAGAAGTTTTTTTAAGAGCTAGGGAGTAAAAGCTCCCTAGCCTTATTTTCCTGTTTGACCACGATGTCTTATGGCGTGGTCACAAAGTACAAGTGCAAACATAGATTCAACTATTGGAACGGCTCTCGGTAGTACACATGGGTCGTGTCTACCCCTGCCTTGTAATTCCACATCATTCCCAAAAACGTCCACTGTATCTTGAGAACTCATTATAGTGGCAGTTGGTTTAAACCCTGCTCGCAAGACAATAGATTCCCCGTTGCTGATTCCACCTTGGATACCGCCAGAATTATTGGTTTTTGTGCGTACTATGCCTTCNGCCATGTAGAAAGAATCGTTATGTTGAGAACCTGTTGAGTAAGTTCCATCNAAACCAGACCCAATTTCAAACCCTTTACAGGCGGGCAAGGACAGCATTGCCTTTGCTAACTCTGCATCCAATTTATCAAAGACTGGCTCCCCAATACCTACTGGGACGTTGGTCGCAAACGCTTCTACCACCCCTCCCAGGGAATCTCCGTTTTTCCTAGCGGTTTTGACAGCTTCTATCATCACAGCAGCAGCATCTTTATCAGGGCATCTAGCAATATTGCTTTCAATTGTCTCGGCAGTTACATCCTTGTGATTTACGTTTGATTCTATGTCACTTATTCTTTTGACAAACGCAAAAATCTCAGTGCCATATTCTTTAAAGAGGAATTTTTTTGCTATCGCTCCTGCNGCCACTCTTCCTATAGTTTCTCTAGCAGATGCTCTGCCACCGCCTTTCCAATTTCGGACACCGTATTTGGCTTGATAAGTGTAATCAGCGTGGGACGGCCGGTAGACACTTTTCATGTGTTCNTAATCTTTGCCTCTAGCATCACTATTCCACACAGAAATTGATATAGGGGTGCCTAGAGATACGCCTTCAAACACTCCGGATAAAATTTCAGCTTTATCTCCCTCTTTGCGTTGGGTGGAGATTTCGCTTTGTCCAGGTTTTCGTCGGTCAAGTTCTTTCTGNATGTCTTCTAGAGTTATCGGCAGTCCTGGTGGACAGCCATCTATTACCACTCCTACTGCGTCACCGTGTGATTCTCCCCAAGTGGTTATTTTGAACGCCTTTCCAAATGAATTACTCATTTTCTGCTATTGACCTTAATATTTTGTAAGTACATGAAATATTATAATCCCGTATTGGGCCAAGATTATCGTAGTCCCGGTGACATACAATCAAATAAGTTGGTTGGGCGTAGCTAAAAGTTGGAAGAAAGGTGGAAGGATATGAGAANAAATGACGTTAGAAATGACTTGTTATCAGGTAAACCGGCTATAGGGCCTTTCATAGGGCTTCAGAGTGCGAATGTAGCTGAACTTATGGGTAATGCTGGTTTCAATTTTGTTGTCATTGAATCTGAACACAATGGAATTGATTCTGCAGAAATTGAGCATATGCTTATGGCTGTTGGAAATACCGATGCTGTCCCGATTGTTCGGATTCCTTCTCTTAAACAAGTTTACATACAGAAAGCTTTGGATATAGGAGCACTGGGGATTGTGGTTCCTGCAGTAAAAACTGCTGAAGAAGCTGCTCAAATTGTTTCAGCGACCAAATTTCCTCCCCATGGAAAGCGTAGTTGGGGTCCGTTAAGAGCTTCCAAATATACATTTGATAACGAGGATTATTTAAGAAATGCCAACGATAATATTCTTGTAGTGTTAATCATTGAGACTGTAGAAGCTGTTGAAAACCTAGAAGAAATAGCAGCAGTTCCTGGAATTGACGTTTTATTTCTGGGGCCTTGGGATATGTGTCTATCTCTTGGGTTGGATCCTCTTTTATTACCACATCCGGAAATAGATCGAATATTGGATAAAATACTTGAAGTTTCCACTCGGTTTGAAGTAGTGGCGGGAGCGGGTGCTTCTAGCCCAGGAGATGTGCAAACAAGACTTGATCAAGGGATACAATTTCTGAGCTATGGTCCTGATTACGCTCTCCTATCTTCAGCAGCTTTTTCAGGAGTAGAGGCGTTCAGAAATTGGCGTAAAGACAAATGATAGAATTTGTGGCGTTGTACTGAAGNTTTTAGGCGTNTGAATTCTGTAAACGAGTAAAACGGGTCCGGACTGAACACCTGCGGTGACCTTTCTTTTTGAATGAGAGTCTACCGTGGTTCGGGCCCCCTTTAAACCATTTCAGGAGAAATACTAGGGGAAAAGTCAAATTGTCTTGTGCTAATTAATTCATCTTTGTTCCAAGCCATATAGTGAGTTTTTCAGAGACTTATCAGTCTTTAAAGAATCGAGATTTTCTTTTTTTATGGATTGGAATGCTAACTTTAATGTTCGGTATGAACATGCAAATGCTTGTCCGCAGTTATTTCGTTTATGAACTTGAGAGTTCAGGGACTATTCTTGGAATAGTCAATGCGGGATCAGCAATTCCTATGCTGACTTTGGCTTTGTTTGGCGGAGTTATTGCTGACAGGCTTAACAAAAAGAGGATAATTCAAAGCGGACAATTGTTGGCAGGCTGTGTATCGCTTGTAGTGGCCGTCTTAATTTTAAATGAGTCAGTCACTTGGGTTCACCTTCTTATAGCATCGATCGTCCAAGGNGCAGTATTTGCCTTTATGATGCCAGCCCGTCAGGCGCTGATACCTCAGATGGTAGGACAAAAATTGGTGTCAAACGCTGTGGCTCTCAATGCTGCTGCGATGAGTGTCAGCACCTTAGCCGCACCTACCGCAGCTGGTTTACTTTATGAATTCATTGGTCCTGGCAAAGTTTATTTGCTTATTACAGTACTCAACTTTGCCTCCATTGTATTCACCATGCTGATAAAGCACAAAGGAAATAGTGTGTCCTCCAAGAATGGGTCGGAATCCAATTCCAATCGCCCTTCAGTCTTGATTAGCGATATGCTAGAGGGATTAAAATATGTTCGTAGCAATTCTTTCATTCTGATCCTCCTTGCTATTGCTTTATCCACGACGATTTTGGCTCAGCCATTTCGATTTATAATGCCAGTTTTCATAGTAGACATATATGGCTTGAAAGCAGATTCGATGGGGCTTTTGGTTTCAGTTATGGGTCTAGGGGCTTTAATTGGGTCCATTTATATAGCCTCCCTTGGCAACAGGTTACGTGGAAAAGTTCTTCTATTTAGTTCATATTTGTCAGGGTTCAGTCTTCTTTTGATAGCAGCTGTACCTATATACATATTTGCNGCCCTAATAATGCTTCCCCTAGGCCTCGGAGATGCAGGTCGTCGCTCCATTAACATGGCTTTAATAATGGAGGAGGCCGAAGAGGAATATCGTGGAAGAGTAATGAGCATTTATATGCTGAATTGGGGNCTGATGCCTCTTGGTGTTTTGCCGGCGGGCCTGATGGCAGATTGGTTGGGAGGTCAAGGGTCTATTGCTGTCTTGGCAGGGNTACTGATTCTCTTCACTATGTGGGTAACTTTCAGATACCCCAAGGTCATAAGATACCAATAGACGATAAAAAGGGATGTTTGGTGATATCCTTATTAGNCGTAAAAAAAATCAAGGTAGAAAGATGAAATTAATAGAAACCGTTGCCGCAGAACTAGGACTTTCCTCCAGTGATTTGATTCCATACGGTTCCTACAAAGCAAAAATAGCTTTGTCAGGGATTAGAAANGAACGCACGGGGAAAATGATTGTTGTTACTGGAATTACTCCTACCCCGGCAGGGGAAGGGAAAACGACGACAGTTGTAGGCTTAGCACAGGGGATGGGCAAGCTAGGTAAAAACGTTGTTGCAACTCTAAGAGAGCCTTCGCTGGGCCCAATATTTGGGATAAAAGGGGGAGGTACTGGTGGAGGTGCGGCTAAGGTTGAACCAGAAGATGAGGTAAACATCCACTTCACAGGCGATGCTCATGCTGTAGGTTCTGCTCATAACTTACTTGTAGCTTTAACAGATAATGTTGCCCAGAGGGGTAAAATCAATGGGTTTTCCCCACAAGGGGTAACGATCAGAAGGGTCACGGACGTTGAGGAAAGATCTCTTAGAAGTGTCTTGACCGGACTTGGAGGTAAGGCTAATGCTCCTCTCAGAGAGACTGGGTTTGACATTGTTACAGCTTCTGAAGTGATGGCAATATTGGCGTTATCTTCAAATTTGGAAGATTTAAGAGCTCGGTTAAGCAAAATTGTTGTTGGGTATAAAGACGATGGTACCCCTGTGCAGGCGGAAGAAATAAATGCAGTGGGATCCATGATGTCTCTTCTGAGATATGCAATTCAGCCAAACATTGTTCAGACAACAGANGGTCAACCTGTTTTTGTGCATACTGGACCCTTCGGTAATATAGCCCATGGATGTTGTTCGGTGGTTTCAGATCAATTGGCTTTGGGATACGCAGATTACGTTTTGACGGAAGCTGGTTTTGGAGCTGATCTGGGGTTTGAAAAGTTCATGCATATCAAAGCTAGGTTGAATAATCTTGAGCCTGATGCCGCAGTCATTGTGGCCTCTGTCAGGGCTCTTAAGTCTCANGGTGGCGTTTCTTTGAGAAATTTGGAAGAACCGAATAAAGAGGCTTTGTCAGAAGGCATGTCAAATTTAAACCACTTAATCAGGGTTATAAAAAGTTTCAATTTGCCGGTGGTGGTGGCTGTAAATAGTTTTCCTTCCGATGCCCTTGAAGAAACCGAACTCGTAAAATCGATGTCTTTGGAAGCAGGAGCCGAACATGCCGTTATATCGAAAGTTTTCGAAGATGGTGGTGAAGGAGGAATTGATCTAGCTGAAGCCGTAGTAAAGGCTGCAGAAAACTCACCNGAATCAATTTCCTATATGTACGAGTTGTCCGATTCCTTGGAAGATAAGATCTCATCCTTGGCCACTAAGGTGTATAACGCTGAAGGTGTCAACTACACTCCTGTTGCAAGGCGAGCTCTGCGTCAGTTTGAACAAAATGGATGGGGAGGACTTCCTATATGCATGGCGAAGACTCATTTGTCGTTATCTCACAATAGGTCATTAAAAGGGCTTCCATCAAATTATGAATTTAGAGTGTCCGATGCTAGGGCATCAGTGGGGGCCGGGTTTATATACCCGATTGCCGGTAGCATAATGACGATGCCTGGTTTGCCTGGTGAACCAAGATCTCTGGATGTAGATAATTCGGGTAATATTATCGGGTTATAGTAAGTANATATTTTTGCTCGATAGCTTGCGATAGAAGAGGTTTTCATGGCAGATTTTTTCAACGTGATTTCTCCGCCTGAAGCGATAGATTTGATGTCCAAAAATTTGTCAGTGGTGGATTTTGAATTAATAAATACAGAGGATTCATTTGGTCGAATTCTTTCGGATCCGATATTCAGCCAAGAAGAATCCCCTTCATTTGACAGATCTTCTATGGATGGATATTCAGTGAGAGCATCTGACACTTATGGCGCATCTGATGCCTTACCAGCTTATCTTGAATTGGCTGGGGAAGTACCCATGGGGCGTGCGCCGGAGCTAATTTTGTCTCCTGGAGAGGCAGCTACCGCTTATACAGGAGGCATGCTGGCAAGCAATGCTGATGCAGTAGTTATGGTTGAGCATACCAAAATCTCGCCAAGTGGATTACTAGAGGTCTATAGGCCAGTGGCTGCCGGCGAAAACGTTATAGTTGCGGGGGAAGATTTTCAAAAAGGGGACCCAGTTGTTGGCCAAGGCCATCTGATTAAACATGCGGAACTCGGAGCTTTAATGTCCTTAGGAACTACCAAAGTTAATGTATACAGAAGGCCAAATATTGCTGTAATTTCTTCGGGTGATGAATTAGTTGAACCGGGAACCCAGTTAGCCGGTGGGAAGATTAGAGATGTGAATCTTTATAGCATTGGAGCTTTGGTAGAGAACTTGGGAGCCTCAGCTAATAGATTTCCGAGAATTCCTGATGAATATGACAAGTTATTTGAAGTTGCTAACAGAGCTGCTCAAATATCGGATATGGTTATTTTCACTGCCGGTAGTTCTGTCAGCTCTAGAGATCTAACGGCAAAAGTGATTAACGATATGGGCAATCCTGGGGTTTTAGCTCACGGATTATCTGTCAAACCTGGTAAGCCAACCATACTAGGAATGTCTGGTGGCAAGCCAATAATTGGCTTACCGGGCAACCCTGTTTCTGCTATTACGATATTTAGTGCTGTTGTGGCCCCGCTGATAAGGTTTATTTCTGGTGCAAAAGAAACTCCCATTGATAAGGTTATAGAAGCCGTAGTTGATTCTGACTTGCCGTCTAGTAGTGGACGAACAGATTACGTCAGAATACGGTTGGCGTACGATCAAGGGACTGTTAGAGCTGTTCCGGTTCATGGTAAATCCAATTTAATTTCGACTCTTCTGTCCTCGGATGGATATGTTGAGATAGATGCGGATTCATCAGGCATTTATCAAGGTACTACCGTAGAGGTAAATTTAGATTAATTTCAAAGGTTAGTAATGGTTCAAGATGACTTCGAAAGAAATTATTTTCTGAAGGATATCCCTCTTCAGGCTGCTCAACATAAGTACAACGATCATCTGAACGAAATTAAATTTGCCGAAGCTAGGACAACTGAAAAGGTTGCGATAAACGATTCAGTGGGCAGGGTTTCAAGTGAATCTGTCTTCGCAAAAATATCTTCGCCTCATGTTACAACCTCTGCGATGGATGGCATTGCAATCAAGTATGGTTCTTCTATTGGAGCCACTGAAACAAGACCAATTACATTGTACGAAGGATCGGATTTTGTGTGGGTAGACACAGGTGACCCGATTCCGGACGGATTTGATTCTGTAATTATGATAGAAGACTTGGAGAGATCAACCGGTAATGAAGTGGTTATTCGTAGTCCAGTTGCTCCTTACCAGCATGTTAGGAAAATCGCGGAGGATATTGCAGCTCCTGAATTATTGATTCAAAAAGGAGCTGTCATCAGGTCGCTGGATTTGGCTTGCTTAGGAGCTTCAGGATTGTCAGAAGTTGAGGTGATCTCGCATCCAAAGATTTGTTTTATTCCGACTGGTACAGAATTGGTAAAAATAGGCCAGACCCCTAAAGCAGGCCAAATAATTGAATTTAATTCTGTTTTTATGTCCGCATTGGTTGCGGATTGGGGAGGTGAAGCATTTGTGATAGATCCCGTTCCAGATGACCCAGTTCTTTTAGAAAAGGCTGTACTGGAAGTTGTAAACAATTGCGATATTTTGGTCGTGATTGCAGGCTCCTCTGCTGGTTCCGAGGATTTTACTTCCTCTGTTATAAATAAAATAGGTGAAGTGGTAGTACATGGCGTTGCTATTCGTCCTGGTCATCCGGTGATATTGGGTTCAGTTTCCGGTAAACCTGTAATGGGAATGCCGGGATACCCTTCTTCAGCACTTGTAACTGCTGAACTGTTTTTGAAACCAATGATTTTAAACTTTTTATCCTCCAATCAAATTGTTTCTGATACATTGGAATCAGTTATGGGCAAGAAGATTTCATCACCCCTGGGTGAGGAAGAATTTTTGAGGGTAGTGGTCGGTTCAGTTGATGGTTCATACATAGCAAACCCAACAACCCGTGGCGCGGCCATGACACTGTCGATTGCTAAATCTGACGGGGTTATTTCAATACCGGCTTCTTCAGAAGGTTTGGAAGAAGGGGCGAAGGTAAGAGTGTTTTTGAACAGGCAACGTTCTGAGGTGACCAATACCCTCTTGATATCGGGAAGTCACGACATAGCTTTGGATATATTAGCTAGTGAACTAACATCACTGCAAAATGGAATAAGGCTTATTTCATCAAGTGTTGGAAGCGTTGGTGGTCTTTTGTCGTTATCCAAAGGGTTCGCTCACATGGCGGGAACTCATCTACTTGACGAGGACACTGGAGAATACAATGTGTCCGCTATTAAGCGTCATATTACAAATGAAAAGGTACATATTTATGATTTTGTGGGTCGTACTCAAGGGATAATGGTTCAAAAAGGGAATCCTAAGGGTATAAAGGAAGTAAAAGATTTGTTGGGAAATGGTACGAAATTTTTAAATAGACAAAGAGGTTCTGGAACTCGCGTTTTATTTGATTTCTTGCTAAAACAGTCAGGGATAGATCCAGGGAACATAGTTGGATACGACAACGAGGAATACACTCATTGGAATGTTGCCGCCGCAGTGTCTTCGGGATTTGTGGATGCGGGGATGGGAATTATGGCCGCCGCACTGGCTAGTGATCTCGAATTCATACCTTTGGAAAATGAACGGTATCAAATAGCGGTCCCATCTAAATTTATAGGTTCCATGGAAAATGTAGACATACTTCTGGAAAGTCTATTGAGCGAAAATTTAAGAGAACAAATAGATGCCCTTGGGGGGTATGATGTTTCTCTGATGGGAAATGTTGCAGCCATAGTAGGTTGATATAACTAGACATGAGTGAACTAACAGGAATTCTATTAGCTGGCGGCAAAAGCAGGCGATTAGGCCGGGACAAGGCTCAAGAAGTGATTGGCGGGCAAAGAATCATTGATAGGGCAATAGACACCCTCAGAACAATCTCGACATCCCAGACCGTCGTGGTTGATCGATGGGAACGAATCGAAGAATTAAACTTAGACAGCCAAATAAATTATGTGGTTGATTCTTACGATAATTCGGGTTCTTTAGGTGGATTGTACTCAGGTTTAGAACAATCCCCTACCCGTTGGGCTATCCTTGTTGCCTGCGATATGCCGTTTCTATCGGCAAGGTTATTTGAGTTTATGGTTACAAAAATTTCAAAAGAAGACTTGGATGTTGTTATACCTAGATTTGAAGGAAGACTACAGACGACGCACGCACTTTACAGTAAATCTTGTCTTGAGCACATAGATGGTCGTTTGAAAGATGGCCTACTTAAAATGGATGGGTATTTCAACAATATTAATGTATGCGAAATATCGCAAGATGAAATTCTCAAAATAGAAGGTTCCAAATACAGTTTTTTTAATGTTAATACTGCTGAAGACTTAGATTTAGCGATACGTATGGACAAAAATACTTATGGCGATTAATTTGACGGTGGAGCTCTTTGGCAACAGCCGAGTTATAACAGGTCAGAAGTTAATTAACTTATGGTTTTCAAAGTCAGAGGTAGATATTTGCGATGTTATACAAGAACTGGGACAACGGTTTCCGGTGCTAGACGGGAAAGTATTGGATACCGGTACCAAAAGTCTTTTGTCGAGTTATGCGTTGAATCTAAACGGGGTAGGATTTAAGGATGCAGCTCAGATTGAATTGGCTGACGGTGACTCAATACTAATACTGCCGAGCCAGGCCGGAGGGTAAGTTGTTTGGCTACAACTATAAGGTATTGATAATAGATGTTTCTTCTAAATCATGGGACTGGCAAGATTTGGAAGAAAATGTCGTTAAAGATTTCATTGGAGGGAGTGGGCTTGGGGCCTATCTGCTTTATAAACATTGCCCCACGAGTGCGGACCCTCTTTCGCATGCCAATCCTCTAATATTTTGTGCTAGTCCTCTGGTAGGAAGTAGGCTTACTACTACATCTAAATTTGCAGTTGTTTCAAAATCGCCTCAAACAGGATTTATAGGGGATTCTTTATCTTCAAGTTCAATAGCTCTATCTATCAAAGGGGTGGGAGCAGATGCTGTGGTAATTACAGGTGCATCGAAAGAATGGGTTTCTCTTGTGGTGGATAAAACTGGTGTTAGGTTCAATGATGCTTCCAATCTTCTTGGTACTACTACCTCGGTTACAGAAAGAAGTTTAACGGATACGTTAGGCAAGGGTTATGGCACTGCTTGTATAGGTCCTGCTGGAGAGAATCTGGTTAGGTTTGCTAGTATCAGCAATGATGGAGGTAGGCAGGCTGGGCGTACAGGTAACGGCGCAGTTATGGGTTCAAAAAAAATAAAGGCTATTTCTTTCAAAGGACATACAAAGGTACCTTCCTTTGATGAAAAAGCTCTCTCAAATATTAGGATAGACCTGAATCATAAAAGTTTAGGTGAAGCCACTGAGAAATATAGAACCCTCGGAACAATGGCAAATCTATCGGTGTTTGAACGATTGAAAATACTCCCAACTGGGAATTTTAGAAACCACTCAAATACAGATTTTCAAAATATTTCCGGAGAGGCTATACACGCAGAGGAAGAAGTATCAACTTCTCATTGCGCTAACTGCACCATTGGGTGCGAAAAGTTGGTAACCATTCCAAACAGTGGTTCAAAAAAGGTTAGGTTGGAATATCAATCGCTCTTTGCTATGGGTCCTCTTGTCGGCATTTCCGATAGAGAGACGATTCTCAAAAGCAGCAAATTTTGTGACGAGGCTGGTATGGATACCATCAGTGCTGGATCTACATGTGCCTGGTTTATGGAATGTATGCAAAAAGGATTGATACCTGAGTCATGGTTAAAACTTTTGCCCAAACATGTTAATGAAGAAGATCTTTTTGCTCAATTATTGACATCAATTGCCGAAAGGTCAGGAATTGGGGATATATTGGCGGAAGGTAGCGCCAGAGTAAGTAAAGAAATTGGACTTGGAAGCGATGAGTTTGCAATGCATGTTAAAGGTCTAGAGATGCCGGGATATGAACCAAGGTCACTTCATACGATGGCTCTGGCATTGGCTGTTAGTACTAGAGGGGCATGCCACAATAGGTCGTCAGCATATGAATATGATTTCGCTTCAGATTCCAATGGATATGAGCAATCATCAAGAGGTAGGATGGTCGTAGAAGGGGAAGACTATAGTGCCGTGATGGATTCGCTGATTTGGTGTAAGTTTGTACGGCGAGTATTTGACGATTTCTATGATGAATCTGCGGAAATCCTCAATAATATAACTGGATGGGATATTGAACCAAACCAGCTTGCCCAATGTGGCGAAAGAATAAATAATCTGAAAAAGCAATTTAACATAAGGGAAGGATGGAATAGGAGTCACGATAATTTACCAAAGAGGATATTTTCTGATCCTCTAATTAATGGTGGAAAGGTGAGCTCAATTAGCGAGTCTGAATTGGATAACATGATTGAATATTATTATGATGCAAGAGGTTGGACTTCAGATGGAATTATTCCTCCGGAAAAACTTGTAAGTTTGGGCATAAAATCCTAGACGGCGGCGATATGGCTTCAGCTGGTGAGGAAAGAAAACGCAGGAATGAACTACGTAGGGAATTAATTGATAAATTTCCCCGCGATAGATCCTCTTTACTTCCTGCTTTGCACTACCTTCAGGAAACATTCACATTTCTACCTGATTGGGGACTAGAAGTCTTGGGTTGGCATTTGGGGGTCCCGTCAAGTGAAGTATATGGAGCAGCAACAACCTACACAGAGTTATCTCTGGCTATACCAGGTCATAAAACGGTAATAGTTTGCGATGGTGTGGCCTGTAGAGAAAAAGGAGCCATTCAAATACTTGAATTTTTGACAGAAAAGAATATAGGTGGTGTTGAAATAAAAACTACTGATTGTGCATTCATGTGTTCAGTGGCACCTGCAGTATCTGTGGGTCACACATGGTATGGCAGACAGGTTCCTGATAATTCCTTAGCGGAATTGATAGAGGGTTATAGTGGATACTGAAAAATTTCTAGACTCAATAATATCCAAACATCAAAAGCATGATTCTGAAGTACTGGTTCAAATAAGCCAATGTAGTTTGGCCGTTGGAGCAGAGGGAATCTTCAATAGTTTGAAGGAAAGACTACCCGACGATATATCAGTTGATTATTCAGGATGTGACGGGGCCTGCTTCGTTGCCCCTAAAATTCATTATGATAAAGACATTGGACACTATCTAGAGGATAATTCTGTAGTTAACTCAGCTGATTCAATCGTCAGAGACTATATTGATTCCCAAACTAGGATTGTTTTGGAAAACGCCGGAACAATGAGTGCAAGTGGTATTTATGGGTATCTTCGGAGTATGGGTTTTTCTGCTCTTGGGAGGGCTCTTGAGCAATCGCCTGAAGAGATAGTTGATCTTATAGAAGGTTCGGGCCTTAAAGGTAGAGGTGGGGCCTATTTTCCAGTTTCTGTTAAGTGGAGATCCGCCTTGTCTGTAAATTCGCAGGAAAGGCATTTGGTGGTCAATGCAGAAGAAGGGGAACCCGGTGTGTTCAAAGATCGCCATGTGATGGAAAGTGTTCCATTTCGCTTGATAGAAGGAGCGTTAATTGCCGCTTATGCTACAAGGTGCACATCAATCAGATTGTACGTCAACGCAGAAGCTCATCTGTCCTTTAATAGAATGCAGAAGGCATTGGATATTTGTCGCGCTGAGGGTTTTTTGGGCTCCAAGATAATGGGAACGGATTTTACAATTGAAATAGAGATTATGAAAGGAGCGGGTGGGTATGTTTGCGGAGAAGAATCCACTTTACTTAACACCATAGAGGGGAAAAGAAGAGAACCTCGCCTAAGACCACCTTTTCCGACAGAATCAGGTTTGAATCAGCAGCCTACAATTATTAACAATGTTGAAACCTTGTGTAATCTTCCATGGATCATTCTGAATGGATCAGATGAATTTAAGAAAATCGGAGATATAGATACACCTGGTACTAAGATAATTAGTCTGAGTGGGTCAGTGAGCACTCCTGGAGTTGTCGAAGTGCCAATGGGTTCGAATCTACAAGATCTTGTTATTAAATTTGGCGATGTTTCGAATATAAATGATCTCTCTGGCATCGCCATAGGCGGACCATCGAGTGGAGTTATATCGTCCTCAGCGGCTGCAAATTTGTCTATTGGGCCTGGATTCATAGATGGCAAATCAGTCATGTTAGGTGCCGGTGGAGTAATAGCTTTATCAAAGGAAACAGATGTGCTTCAGGTTGTTAGGAAACTTTCTGAATATAATGCGAATGAATCCTGTGGTAAATGTACCCCTTGTAGGGAAGGAACTCAGCGGTTGCTTGAAATGATGGGGACTGGCCGCAAAGGAACTCCAATCGATCGGACTGGATTAGGCGGTCTCGCTGAAGTCATAAATGCAGCCTCTCTTTGCGGTTTGGGCCAGGCCGCTGGAAATCCAGTTCTAAGTTATAACACATACTTTGAGTAAATGAAGAAGGGGTCAAAGGAAGAGGCATAATGACGCAAATTTTCATCAATGGCAAAGAAATAAGTGTGCCAGAGAATAGCTCTGTTTTGGATGCAATAAACATTTCTGGAACACCTATTGCTCAGTTATGCAAAGATCCAGACATGAAGGCAATCGGCGCCTGCCGCACTTGCCTAGTGGAGATCGATGGAATTCGTGGTTACCCCGCTTCTTGCTCTACTCCTGCCTCTGAAGGTATGAAGATTTCAACCAAAGGCGATCAACTGAATTTTATTCGCAAGGGGGTCTTGGAACTTACAGCTGGAATGGTAGATTCAAATAAAGAAGATTTGAGAGAATTGTCCAGGACTATTGATGTAAATCGGGCTACCGCTGACACGTGGAAATCCAGGATTCGTGAAAAAATAGACGATAGTAACCCAGTTTTCAATATTGAAATGGAATCTTGTATTCTTTGTGGTCGCTGTGCTCAAGCTTGCCAATCCGGGCATCAATTTATTGGAGCCATTGATGTTTTGGGTTCATCAAAACATGCGAGAATTGGGACTTTTATGGATCGTCCTTTGTTGGAATCAATTTGCACAACTTGCGGTCAATGCCTATCAGTTTGTCCAACTGGAGCAATTTCTACAAAAACAAAACCTCCAGAGGTTTCCAAGACTATAACAACTACATGCCCCTATTGCGGAGTAGGGTGCGGGATAAAAGCACAAGTATCAGCTGATGACACCATAGTAGAAATGCTGGATGATCCTGAGAACGATTCTAGTTTGGGAATGCTCTGTGTGAAAGGGCGATTCGGGTATACATTTGTTCACCATGAGGATCGTCTAACAGAACCTCTGATACGGAGAAATGGAAAATTAGAACCTGCCACGTGGGACCAGGCATTGGACCTGATAACTGAAAGGCTCAGTGGATACGACGGCGATAGTTTTGCGACATTGTGTTCGGCGAAAGCAACCAACGAAGATGGGTACATACAGCAGAAGTTCTCACGTTTAGTGATGCAAAGCAATCACATAGATCACTGTACAAGGCTATGCCATTCACCGTCTGTAGAGGCGATGTTAACCTCTCTAGGGAGTGGCGCCACCAGTAATTCATACGTTGACTATGAAGAAGCAGGTTGTTTGGTAATAATAGGATCTGATGCTAATTCAAACCATCCTGTGGCTGCCTCTAGGATGAGACGCGCTGTAGTTGAACGAGGTGCGAAACTTATTGTTATAAACCCCCGAAGAATAGACATGTGTGACTACGCAGATATTTGGCTACGCCCAAGGCCAGGTACAGATGTTGCCTTGTTGAACGGAATGGCTAATGTGATTTTGAATCAGGGTTTGTCAAACGAAAACTTCATAGAAAGTCGAACTGAAGGGTATGAAGATTGGTCAGACATTGTAAGTAAATATACTCCGGAATATGTCGAATCTATAACGGGAGTTGCAGCTGATGATATAGCCGCTGCTGCCCATATGTATGCCGCGCCTCCTTTTAGTGGTTCCTGCCTTATTTGGGGGATGGGTATCACTCAACACACAATGGGAACCGCTAACGCTCACGGATTGCTAAATCTGGCTTTTTCTACGGGACAGCTAGGAAAACCAGGTTCCGGCATCTCTCCTCTGCGAGGTCAAAATAATGTACAAGGTTGTGGGGATGCTGGATGTTTGCCAAATGCCTTTCCAGGTTACCAAACAATAAATGCTGATTCCGTTGAAAAATTTTCAAACGCCTGGGGGGGAAACAACTTACCTGATAAATCAGGATTGGTAGTAACTGATATGGTTCGAGAGATTGACAACGGACGTATTAAAGCGATGTATATCACAGGAGAGAACCCTCTCTTAAGCGAGCCTGATTTGAATCATGCAGAGGAGTCTTTTAAGAAATTAGAACTATTGGTAGTTCAAGACATTTTTCTTCATGAAACCGCCCAGATTGCAGATGTGGTTCTGCCTGCATGTTCCTTTGCAGAAAAGGATGGTACTTTCACAAATAGTGAAAGGAGAGTGCAAAGGGTGAGGGAAGTAGTCAAGCCAGTCGGTTCATCCAGGCCGGATTGGGAAATAATCTGTGATTTAGCTCGGCGTCTTTCCGTCAGTATGAATTTGGGCTTAGAAGAACAATTTGAATATTTAAATGCCTCTGAAATATGGGATGAAATGTCTGCTCTTACACCTATGATCTCAGGAATAACATACGAGCGCCTTGAAAATGGTGGTATTCAATGGCCGTGTCCGGACGTCGACCATCCTGGCACAAGGTTTCTATATGAACACGATTTTCCCAGAGGTCCGCGGGCTAAATTTGTTGGTTTTGACCAAGGACCTGCTTCGGATGAGCTGCCTACAGAAAGATTTCCATTGATATTAAACACTGGAAGAATTCTGTACCACTGGCATGGCGGAACTATCACAAAACGTGCGGAGGGACTGCTAGCCAGAGCTTCTGAGCTATTGATAGCTATAAGTCCAGAAGATGGTGAAAAATACCAGGTAACTGATGGAGAGTGGATAACTGTTAAATCAAAAAGAGGGATGATTGAAGGTCGTGTGTCATATTCAGATAAAATGAGGTCGGGTGAAATATTTGTTCCTTTCGTGAAACTTCAAGAACATGCTGCGAATTTTTTGACCAATGCTGCCTTGGACCCAAACTCCAGAATCCCAGAATATAAGGTTTGTGCAGTTAGGCTGGAGAAAAATTAGATGACTACATTAGGCTCGACAGGAAAGGCAGAGGTGCAACAGTTTGATAGAAAAAGGAAACTATTTTTGGTTCCTTTGGTTAGCATACCCCCTCAATTAGAAGAGCATATTTCAGAACTTGCCGACACTCATTGGGGACAAATAAGAGAGCAATTACAAAATCTAGAGAAATCTCTAGGAACTATTCGGCATGTTTTTCATGAATTAATTCATGATGAAGGGGAAGCTGGAGTGCAACTGTTATCACAAATAGCCCCTAGATCAGCATCATTGGTAAAGGAAATCACTGATTCTTCTGGTTATTTAGAGCAGACGGAAGATCAAGATTTGCTTTTTGAGTTATCAGACTGGCAAAGGTGCCTTTCCATGGGATTAGTTAGTCAAAAAGTATCTGCCTTGGCATCAGAAAGCTATCAAGCAGCAATGAATGATAGATATGTACACATAGGAGCCAAGATTGATGAGATCTTGGAAGAAGATGGTGTGGCAGCTTTATTCATATCTGAAGATCATAGGGTTCAGTTCCCTTCGGACATACAAGTGTTCTATGTGTCACCACCGACTCAAAACCAATTAAAACAGTCTGTGGTAGATCTTATACAAAAAAGTTTTGAGGAGAATCAGCCTGAAGTTCATGAAGACTCTTCAAGTAGCAATGAAAAGGAAGTTGAATGAGTGAAAACACACCCCCAAACAGAAGCAGAGAATGGTTCGATACTCCTGAGCTTTATGGATGGTTAAGAAGGGCCGGATTTAAGGCTGAAGGATTTAGTGAATCTTCATACGAGGGCAAGCCTATCATAGGGATTTGCAACACTTGGAGTGAGCTGACTCACTGTAATTCGCACTTAAGAGACCTGGCAGAATCCGTAAAGATAGGTGTGTGGCAGGCGGGAGGATTTCCGATGGAATTCCCAGTCATGTCGTTGGGAGAATACAACATGAAGCCGACGACCATGCTGTATAGAAATCTTCTTAGCATGGATGTTGAAGAATCGATAACCGCAAATCCTCTCGACGGCGTTGTTCTCCTGGGCGGTTGTGACAAAACTACTCCTGCCCTGTTAATGGGTGCAGCTAGTGCCGATATACCTGCTATTTTGGTGACCGGCGGACCACAACTGAAAGGAAACTGGAAGGGAGAAGAATTAGGTTCATGCACCGACTGCCGCCGATATGAAGTCGAACTCAGAGCTGGGACCATCGATGAAGATGACTGGGCTGAGCTACAAAGCTGCATAGTTAGAAGTAACGGGCATTGTATGACTATGGGAACTGCCTCAACGATGGGAACTATGGGAGAAGCATTGGGTATGGCATTGCCAGGAAATGCGGCGATACCTGCGGTAGACTCTCGTCGAAAGCAGCATGCTGAAGAAGCCGGTAGGCAAATCGTGAAAAATGTGGGTTCCAATCTGACACCTTCAAAAATAATGGATGTGAAAGCTTTTGATAATGCGATTAAATGCTTGCACGCAATAGGTGGTTCAACGAACGCGATAGTTCACCTAACTGCCATTGCAGGTAGAGTTGGTATAGACCTTACCTTAGAGAGATTCGATGAATTGTCTAAAACCACACCGTTTTTACTAAACTTGAAACCATCTGGCCGGTATCTCATGGAAGATTTTTATTATGCCGGAGGAGTACCCGCCTTGATGGGTAGAATCGAGAGTCTTTTAGATTTAGATAATATTACTGTGACAGGAAGAACGTTAGGTGAGAATATTGCCGGACATCTCGTCCATAACGAAGACATTATTAGACCCATGAGTAATCCCCTAGACCCTGAAGGAGGCTTGGCAGTCTTGTATGGAAATATCGCACCCACTGGGGCGATTATAAAACCGACTGCGGCGTCCCCAGATTTAATGGTACACACAGGGAAAGCCATAGTATTTGAGGATCATGATGATCTAGGTAATCGGATCGATGATCCAGATCTTGAAGTATCTCCGGACGATATATTAGTCATGAAAAACAGCGGTCCTATTGGTGGCCCAGGAATTCCTGAGTGGGGATTTTTGCCTATACCAAAGAAAATTCTGGCTACAGGAGTAAGGGATATGGTTAGGTTGAGCGATGCTCGAATGAGTGGGACTGCATTCGGTACAGTAGTGGTGCATGTGACTCCTGAGTCCGCGGGTGGTGGGCCATTATCTGCAATTAAAGATGGGGACATGATTGAGATTGATGTTCCTAATAGAAAACTAAATTTGTTGATTACAGACGAAGAATTGGAAGAAAGACTGAATACCAATGAAAATGGAGCTCCTGAATTCAAGCGAGGCTATAAATGGCTGCACGCACAGCATATTTTGCAAGCAGATAAAGGTTGTGACTTTGATTTTTTGAGGGCAGAATCTCTGCAAAGCCGCTAGATATTGTATTTACGGTCCCTACATCTGTGGAGTAAAAAAGTTATGGGAATGAAAGAAAAAATACGAGATAAAGCTAGAGATGAATTAATCTGGAACCTTACCAATTTGGCCGGTGTCAAGGCACAAATGAGTGAACGTGGACGACCAGAAGAAAAGGTGGAAAATTCTTGGTATCAAAGGTCATTAGGGGTTATAGACATCACTGACGGGCCAATAAAATGGATAAGCATTTTGAAGAGAGACCGGAGTAAGGATAGTCCCCCCAAATGGTGGGTTGTTATGGGGATTCCATTTGAAGGCAATGGCTCTAGTGTCGAAAAAATTGGAATAAAGACGGATAGGAAGAAAAATTTTCCTCTAATCGGTAAGGTAGTTGACGTCACGTGGAAGGGTGATGACGGCGTTAGTGGTCTTATAAACACACTCTCCCAGGACGTTGCAATCAAGGAATTGTCAAAAAAGATAGGTAACCTGGAAATTAAAAGTCAATCGGAGACATTTCAGGGCTGGACATTGACTTCAGACAAGAAATTCGCTCCGACTAGCCAAGACTGGGAAGTGATACAAAGTATAGCTAAGTATATTCTTTCAGCACCTAGGGCTTTATAAAATATATTTGATTATTTCTATAGATTACTTTTGGTGGATTTGGACTTTGATTGAACCAGTAGTTTTGTCATATGCACATTCAAATCCCTTTTGAATATCTTCGAGAGAGTATTTATGGGTAACGATTTCGCTCAGTCTATTTTCTTTTTGGGAAAGTAGTTCAATTGCCATCTCATAATCGTGGTACCCGTTTAATACTCCGTAGCACGAAGAGAATATAAACGATTGTTCCTTCAGCAAGGGTTGCAGCCAGTCAAATGTCAATGGGGTTCTGAACCCACCTAGAACTACTATTCGACCTTGCATCCGTGTTGCTTCGACTGATTGAAGTAAAGTTGCATTACTTTTGCCACCGACAGTTTCTACAGTTAAATCAGCGCCCCTTCCATCTGTGTTTTCAAGGATCACATTTTCGAAATCTCCACCTGAAGGATCACAAGCGTAGTCAGCACCCAGAGATAATGCCATGTTAGCTTGTTGCTCATGTCTGGCCGTAACGAAAATTTTCCCGGCACCTAGGGCTCTTGCCGCTACAACTGCTGTTAGCCCGATGGTTCCTGAACCTAAAATTGCTACACTTTCCCCTCCTGTCATTAGGCCACGCCTAATTCCGTGTACAGACACAGCCAAAGGTTCAACCAGTGCCCCTTCTTCCCAAGTCATAGAATCCCCGATCTCATAGCAACCTACTGCTTTACGGTTTATAAATTCGGCAAACCCACCACCTTCAGCGATGGCCATATCCTGGCACTGTCTGTACTGACCCATTCTGCAGTACCAACACTTTGAACAGGCCCTTCCCTGCCCTATGGTCTCTATAGCCACTCTTTGGCCAATTAGGTTTTTGTCTGAACCAGGACCAACTTCTACCACAAGTCCAGTTACTTCATGTCCAGCTGGGAGATCGTCAGCTTGCTCTTTATCATTGTTCATAAGTAAATCTGAACCGCATATTCCAGTGGCTTTCACCTGGATTATGGCATCTCCTTCTCCTGCAATAGGGTCAGGATGCTCTTTTACTTCCATATATCCATTACCATCGTAAAATGCTGCTTTCATAATGTTCCCTTGCTGTGATTAGTTTGCTGTTTTCAGGTCTTTTGTAGCCAATTTTTTAAATCAACAATTGTTTCTTCCCTAATTTCATGAGCCATAGGGTATTCACGGTACTCGATTTCATATCCATATTCATCGAGCAAGTTTTTTGTTTCTCGTCCGTCTTGGATAGATATCACTAGATCTTCAGTACCATGGGACATGAAGATCGGTATTTTCCTTGCTGATTCAATTCTGTCGGTAAATAAGTCGACCTGGGTCAGTCTCGAGCTTAATATTATCGCTCCTGTGTATATATCTGGCCTTGTTAGTCCCGCATGCATTGTCATCATTCCTCCCTGCGAAAACCCACCCACGTATATTTCTGAGTCGTCGGGTTGGTATTTTGACATTGCGAAATCTACAGCCTGCTGGAGTTGAGATACTGCGTTGTCAATGTCGTCAGGTTGTGTTTGACCTCCGGCTGGAAACCAAGCATATCCTTGTTGTCCAAAACCTATGTTCATTCCAATTGGTGCATTTGGGCAAACATAAATATAGTCGGTTTCATTTATTAACGGTGCCAATCCTGCGAGATCGCCCATGTGACTTCCGAAGCCATGCATTAATACAATCATTCCGTACTGATGTGATGGATCGAAATTATCGGGAGTGCCGACAACCATCGGCAATGCCCCTTCACTTAGTTGTTCAAAATTCATTGAGTTTTTCCTGAATATATTTGGTATCTTTAGTGGTAGTGTATTTCAAACAGTCCTTTTTGTGATAGGAAAATATGAGTTTTACTGTAATAAGTGCGAATGAAGCGGATACTATAAAAATAGGCAAAACAATTGGGTCATCTTCAGTGCCGGGAGATATTATCTTGCTGAGCGGCGATCTAGGCAGCGGGAAAACAAAAATGACCCAAGGGATTATAAAAGGCGTAGGATCCGATGATTTTGCCAGAAGTCCAACGTTTGTCCTGATCACTGAATATGAAGCGAAGTTTCCTATTTACCATATGGATCTATATAGATTGGAAGGAGTGGAAAGTTTAGAAAGAATGCAGATTGACGAGTATCTTTATGGAGATGGTATCTGCATTGTTGAATGGGCAGATAAGGCTAACAAATCTTTCCCCTCAAAAAGCCTAACAATTGATTTCACATTCATTTCTGAGAATGAGAGGAGAATAAAAATGGCTTGGGATTCCAGCCGATTAGATGCTTTANGTAAAGAAATCACTAAATCTGTAAATTCGGTGGATTAGATTCATGGAACTTTGTATNGACACTTCTACAAGATATGCATCCATAGGATGCTCAGAAAAAGGGGAATTGTTGCAAGAGTTAACNTGGCGGTCCCAACGGAATCATTCAGTGGAATTAGCGCCTGCTGTAGAAACTCTTCTGNAAAGNCAAAAAATTACCATAAAGGATCTTGAGGCGGTGTTTGTCGCCAAGGGTCCAGGTGCATTTAGTGCGCTGAGGGTTGGAATGAGTCTTGCTAAATCCTTGAGTGTGGGAGCTGAAATTCCAATTGTGGGGATTCCCACTTCTGACGTTGAAGTGGAGCCGTATATCAATATCAGTCAGAATATTATTGCTCTCGTTCCGGCTGGTCGAGAGCGTGCCTATGTGGCGAGGTATGTTGATGGTGATGTAAACGAGGAGGATATCGTTGTACGCAGTTATGATGAGATGAATTTTGANGAAATTGAAGACCCATTTTTCTGTGGAGAAGGGTTAAAAAGTGTTTTGGAATCTGAATATGCCCACATCATAAATGGGAAACATGCAAGCGATGTACCTCCTACTAGGAATACCTCTGTTTTAGTGAAATTAGGTTATGGTAAATTNGAATCTGGAAAAATTGATGATGCCATGTCACTTGAGCCTATTTATGTGAGGAGTGCTCAAATTGAATCGGCTGATAGGTCAATAAAAAAATAAATCATGAGGAAAACACATTGGAAACGACATTAATATTGGTGAAACCAGATGGAGTCCAAAGAGGACTGGTTGGTGAAGTTATAGGTAGATTGGAACGTAAGGGCCTCAGGATCTCGGGGCTTAAAATGATCCAAGCTAGCGAAGAGTTAGCTAATAAGCACTATGGAGAGCATGTAGGAAAGCCATTTTTTGATTCATTGGTTAGTTTCATAACTTCTTCTCCCCTAATCGCGTTAGCAGTTGAAGGCGAGAATGCCGTGGAAGTATCTCGTAACTTGATGGGAGCTACTAACCCAAAAGANGCTGCACCTGGAACTATTCGTGGAGACTACGGTCTGACAATTGGAATGAATATAATTCATGGTTCAGATTCTTTGGAATCTGCTGCAAGAGAATTAGCAATTTTCTTCGAAAACTCAGAAATATTAGGCTACGAAAGGGCGATCGATACTTGGATTATTGAATAATGCTTAGTGTTTTTGCTTCGGACCAGGCACTTTCAAGATCATAGAATTCTCTGTATTCTGGAGCAAATAGATGGATTATGAGGTCTCCATAATCCAGTAGAGTCCAACCACTGGTATGGTCACCTTCTTTATGGTGAATAATATGGCCCTCAGATTTAAGTGAAAACTCCATATCAGAGGCTATTGCCCTCAGATGACGTGAGGATTGAGCGGTAAGCACGACAAAATAATCAGCAAATTCACTTATACCTCTTACGTCGATGAGGTGAATATTTTCGGCTTGAAGTTCCACCGCAGAATGTACAGCTATATCCGCTGCTTCTCTTCCGCTATCTTTTTCTGAGTCAATCATTAGGAGTAGAATTATATATTCTTTAACACGAAGGTGTTATTTTTGAAATAATCAAGGATTTATGTGCTAGCCTAATTGTATGGATAAGAAAAAAATAATCGTTGCAATGAGTGGTGGTGTTGATTCATCCGTCGCAGCTTTGTTGCTCAAAAATCAAGGATATGATGTCGTAGGAATGACCCTACGCTTATGGACCGAAGATTCATCTAACTCACATGGTACCAACAATCGCTGTTGTTCAGTGGAAGATGTGGAAGATGCCAGACGGGTATGCCAGATGATAGATGTACCGCACTACTTTGTGAATTTTGAAAAAGAATTTCAAGAACACGTCGTTGACTACTTTATAAGTGAATACGATACTGGAAGAACACCTCATCCTTGTTTAGCTTGCAATGACAAAATCAAGTTCGATTTTTTACTCAGAAGGGCCCTTTTTCTGGATGCTGACTACATTGCGACTGGCCATTATGCGAGACTGGCAGAAAGTGATAACGGTTTTCATCTCCTCAAAGGAATAGACAACAGCAAAGATCAATCTTATGTTTTGTATACCTTGACACAGCAAGAGCTCTGCCGCCTGAAATTTCCTGTAGGGGAATATAAAAAAGAAGACATAAGAAAAATCGCGGAAGATGCGGGCTTACTTGTAGCCGGAAAACCTGATAGCCAGGAAATATGTTTTATACCGAGTGGGAATTATCGTGACTTCGTAAAAGAGAGAGTTAAACCTAAAAAGGGGAACTTCGTAGACCCTAAGGGAAATGTCCTTGGAGAGCATCCAGGGATTCAGTTTTTTACTGTGGGGCAGAGGCGAAAATTAGGTATCAATAACAAAGATGGTGAACCAAGGTATGTGGTAAAGATAAATTCCGATACCAATGAAGTGGTTTTGGGTGCTGATGAAGATTTGATGGAAACAGATTTCACTGCAAACAAATTAAGCTTCACTTCAGAAGTTGAAATAGGTGCTGAGTTCGAAGTAAAAGCTAGAATCAGATATAAAGCGAATGAAGAATCGGCTGTGGTTGTGATCAAGGATGGGTATGCAGACATAAGATTCCTTGAACCTCAACGTGCCATTACCCCAGGTCAACCGGTTGTGTTTTATCGTGACGAAGAGATGATAGGTGGAGGAATTATTGAAGACCTAAAGCTGACTTCATCTCGTTCAGAAGTAACTTCAGCCGTCGCTATATCCTAGTTTAAGCAAAGGGTGTCTACTTTATGACCTCTCTTGAGATAGAGCGGAAACTCAATTCGCAAGGGTTTGGTCTCATTGGTGGGGTCGATGAGGTTGGGCGAGGCTGTCTCGCTGGACCTGTGGCTGCAGGGTTCGTAATTTTCCCTTCGGATATTGACGATCAGATTCTATCCCAAATCACCGATAGTAAAAAGCTTACAGCCATTAAGAGGAAGGAGCTGTTAAGGACAATCCAGTCAGAGGCCTTATCTGCTCAGGTAGGATGGGCGAGTGTGGAAGAAATAGATAGCATGGGCATAGCACCAGCTACAAAATTGGCGATGCAAAGAGCCATAGAAGAATCACTCATCAGACCTGACTATCTTTTGATCGACGCTGTGAAGTTAGATGATATTCCTGTTCCCCAGCGATCCATAATAAAAGGTGATCAGATTTCGCGAACCATCGCAGCCGCCTCTATAGTTGCTAAAGTCATAAGAGATGAGTATATGTCTGACGTAGCACTTAAATATCCAGGCTATGATTTTGAGAAAAACAAAGGATATGGTACTAAGGATCACATGATTGCTATAAAATCTTTTGGTCCCACAGATTTGCATCGAGTGAGCTTTGAACCCGTTGCCAGTATGAACTTATGACGAGGTTGGCATGCCAATATATGAATACAAATGTGAAGATTGCGATGACGAATTTGAATTGTTTTTCAAATCTTTCAGTTCAATTAAGGATCCGCAATGCCCTTCCTGTGATTCTCGGGACGTTGGGAAAAAATTGTCTAAAGTTACATTTAAATTTGGAGGGACAATTAACAACAGCGCAGCTGATAATTACTATTCGGACCCTTCAAATATTGGCAAGAATGTTGAAGAGTCCTTTTCTAGACATGGCGTTCAAATGCCGGATAGTGTTAGGAAATCCATTGATGACGCGAGGGGTGGAAAAATGCCGGACGGGTTAGATATATAAAGGAAATAATTCCATGAATGACCTATTAGTTTCAGTGTGTATAGATATCTCACGGTTTGTTCCTGATGATGAAATTGATTTGAAGACCAGTCTTGGAAGCATAATTGGGACAGAGAATTTACTTAAGTGCGAAGCATCTCGGTTGAAGGAACCTGAAAAAGGATTGGACCTCTGTAATGCCGCTTATGCACTGTCTGATTTTGTCCAATCCGATATGGAACACTCCAAAGAAGTCATCTTGAAAATTAAAGACTACTTCTCTTTACGGTTGCGCCTGTCGTACCGTGGGAAAATGAGTGGCATCTACATAATCGTAGATCCGGAAGCAACAAACAATGTGGACGTTTATGAAATGACTAAGATGTCTCTTGAAGGTGGAGTAAAGGTTGTGCAGTACAGAGACAAGTTAAATGACCGAGAGCCTTTTTTGGAAAACTGCTACAGGATCAAAGAACTTTGCCATCAATACGGAGCGGCTTTTGTAGTCAATGATGCTGTCGATGTGGCTAGCCTTAGTTCTGCTGATTTTCTTCACGTTGGCCAATCCGACATGCCAGTAAATGAAGCGCGTAAAATTTTGCAACCATTCCAAGGAATTGGGAGGTCGAATGGTGGAACATCTGAATCAACAGAATCAGAAGAATCGGGTGTCGACTACCTTGCCGTTGGTGCAATATATGCAACATCTACGATGGGTAAATCCGCTAGGAAGCCGTTAGGGCCATCTATGATTACAAAGGTAAAATCTCAAAGTGGGTTGCCGATTGTCGCTATCGGCGGGATAACAATTGAAAATCTTCCAGATGTCATTCAAGCAGGAGCAGATTCTGTTTGTATGGTGAGCGCCATAACTATGTCGAATAATCCAGAATCTTCAGCTAGGGAATTAGTTAATGTTTGGGAGTCTTCCATTTAGGGGGATAATAAATTATTTGTCACATTTTGGGTCTTTTCTATATTGACCAAACTTTTCCTAGAAGGGAAAATTATACCTTGTGCAAATTAGCGTAAAATAGTCTTAATGCACAGAAATTTTCCAAGTTTTAGGAGGATGCAATGGAACAAATTCAGATTGTTGCTCTTGTCGCCTCAATAGTCTCCTTAGCTTTTGCTGCTTACCTTACGTCGAACGTGTTAGGCAAAGACGGTGGTAATGATCAGATCCGATTTATCGGTAAAGCTATACAAGAAGGAGCTATGGCGTTTCTCTCAAGAGAATACCGGCTGCTAGCGATATTTGTAGTTGTGATGGCAGTCATTTTGGCTGCATTTATAGACTTCGATGTCACTGGTCGAGTTGGCAGCGACAGCACTTCACTACCAGGGACAGCCATAGCCTACTTGGTTGGAGCCATCGGCTCTGGATTAGCTGGATTCATTGGAATGAGCATAGCCGTGAGAGCTAATACTCGAACCACTGTACAAGCAATACAAGGTTTAAATCCTGCATTGCGGGTAGCATTTAATAGTGGTGCAGTTATGGGACTCTCAGTGGTCGGACTAGCACTCTTAGGTGTTACTTTAATGTTTGTGGTATTCAATAATGATGCCACTATCGTTGCCGGTTTTGGATTTGGAGCATCATCAATTGCTCTGTTCGCTAGAGTTGGTGGAGGTATTTATACCAAAGCTGCGGATGTCGGAGCGGACCTCGTTGGCAAGGTGGAGCAAGGAATTCCGGAAGATGATCCGCGCAATCCTGCCACTGTCGCAGATAATGTCGGTGATAATGTTGGCGATGTTGCAGGGATGGGTGCTGACTTATTTGAATCATATGTGGGTTCCATAATAGCAACAGTTGCGCTGGCTGCAGTCGGTGCGACAGCTATAGGTGGGGAACAACTTGATTTGGTTCTGTTCCCGCTATTAGTAGCTTCTATAGGGATATTTTCTTCGATTATTGGCACTTTCCTGGTTAGAACTGGAGAAGGGGCTGATATGGGGCGGTTACTGTGGTCTTTAAGAACTGGAATTTTTGCCGCAGGCGCACTTGTTCTTATAGGTACCGGGGTTCTAATAACGGTGCTAGACCTTAGTTTCGATCTGTTCTGGGTAGTTCTAATAGGACTCGTTGCTGGACAGTTGATCGGAACTGCCTCTGAGTATTACACATCTTATGAATATAGTCCTACCAAAAAGTTGGCAGAACAGTCTGAAACTGGTCCTGCCACAATAATGATTGGTGGACTTGGGCTAGGTATGGTCAGTACTGTTGCTCCTGGTATCGTAGTTATAGTGGCTATGTGGTTATCCTACGAAGTCGCTGATCTATATGGAGTAGCCCTTGCTGCAGTTGGTATGTTGTCAACACTAGGTATTACGTTGGCGACAGATGCCTATGGCCCAGTTGCTGATAACGCTGGAGGTATTGCTGAACAGGCAGGTTTGGATCCAGAAGTTAGGGAACGAACCGATGCTCTTGATTCCCTCGGTAATACTACAGCTGCCACAGGAAAAGGATTCGCTATTGGGTCTGCTGTTCTTACGGCTTTGGCTTTGATGGCGGCATACGCGCAGGTTGTAGGGATAACAGTATTTAATATCATGGATGTAAAAGTCATGATGGGTCTTATAATTGGAGCTATTATGCCTTTCCTATTTGCAGCTTTAACAATGCAGGCCGTTGGGAGAGCCGCATATGCCATGGTGCAAGAGGTTAGAAGACAGTTTAGAGAGATAAAAGGTTTGCTAGAGGGCACTTCTGATGCAGACTATGCTAGAGCTGTAGACATCTCGACTAAAGGTGCTATGAAAGAAATGGTCATACCAGGCCTAATCGCAGTAGCAGTTCCAATTATAGTAGGCGCTATTTTGGGACCAGAGGCCTTAGGTGGCCTGTTAATAGGCTCCATTGCTACGGGCTTCTTATTTGCAATTATGATGGCAAATGCAGGTGGCGCTTGGGACAATGCAAAAAAATATATTGAAGCTGGACATTTTGGTGGGAAAGGCTCTGATGAGCATTCCGCAGCAGTAGTTGGTGATACTGTTGGGGATCCTTTTAAGGACACATCTGGACCAGCTCTGAACATACTATTGAAGTTAATGTCTATTGTTGCTTTGGTGTTTGGTCCTTTGTTTATTGGATAGAAAAACAGATAGCTACTAAGCATAACTTCATGAGGGCGGTGATACATCGCCCTCATTTTTTTTATTGCAGATTCCAGATATTTTTTACCACTTTACCACCACAAGATCATTTACGTCCCAATTAACAAAATTGTGGCATTTAAAGAAGTGCTCATATTCGACCGCATATCCATTGATTCTCAGAGTATCGCGGACATACTCATGGAATAAACATGTTTTTATTTAGCAGCTGGAGAGGGAGGCCCGTACTTATTATCGCCAGCCGAACTTGGTAGTAGCGAAAATATAAAAATGAGAACCCCTGCAACAATGTTTACAAAGGGTACAAAGACCAGCCAAACAACGAGGCTAGATTTCCCTGAATCGTGTAAGCGCCTTACTGTTAGAGCTAATGCCGGAATTATTGAAAGTAGAATAATCAGAAAACAGAGTAAAAAAAGTAAAAACCCAATTATTGCTGCCATGGCCATGTCATCATCCCCAAACAGCGCTCCTATTCCCGCAACAGCACCGCCAAGGAAAGATATGGTCATAATTATATATACGATATTTGCATAAAGTTGGTACCACCAGTATTCAGCTCGTGTCGACCTACCTCCAAAATCAAAATATCTACCGTATGCCAATTTTATAGCTGGTAAGAAACTTATCATGGATAATTTACCCTCCTTGCTAACTGTGAAAGCTAATAGTAGTTATCTTATATTACGATAGAGTGATTTTACTATGCTAGTTGTTTTCTTTTTTTTACTCCCTTTTAGGTGATTTTTGTTAAATTGCATGGAACATTGGAGAATTAATATGTCGTCGGGTTATATTGATGATACGGAGGATATTAGTGATGTCTGCTGCAACCACCAAACATAGTGACGTCATTGTTATTGGGACAGGAGCGGTTGGAAGTGCTGCCATGTACTATCTTGCAAAAAATGGCTTTGATGTCATTGGTTTGGATAGATTCCCTCCAGCACATGACAAAGGATCTTCACACGGACAAACGAGGATAATCAGACTCGCTTATTTTGAACATCCTAATTATGTCCCATTATTGAAAAGGTCATATGAACTTTGGGAAGAGCTAGAAGAAGTATCCGGTAGTGATCTCTACACGGAAAGCGGACTTATTCAGGTCGGGCCCCCAGATGGTGAGATAGTCGCGGGAGTTAGGGAATCTGCAGCCATGCATAATCTCACCGTTGAAGAGGTAACCCAGGCTGACGTGCAACGTGCGTATCCTGGGTTTTCTATTCCGTATGGTATGGAAGCCGTTTTTGAAAAAAGGGCGGGATTCCTTAAGGTGGAAAAATGCATTCAAACGTTTCTTGATCTGGCACAAAAGTCAGGAGCGCGACTACATACTGGAATTGAGGTTCTAGGTTGGGAACCTGATTACAGCGAAAGGATTTCTGTAATCACGAATAATGGTGTGTTCACTGCAGATAGAGTTATTGTTACTGCTGGGGCTTGGGCTGGAGATCTACTAGACGGATTAGGAGTGAATCTGACAGTTGTT
>PBWI01000063.1 GCA_002728195.1 Chloroflexota bacterium | reverse complement strand
CAATGAAATCTATTCCGAACTTGGTCTAGTGCATCCAGCTATTTGGCCTGCTGTAGCGAATCATGTTGTTGAAAGGAATCTCGTTGATGGCGCTTGGATACATACTAGAAGCAAAATTTTTCATCATGATTCTGTTCAAATCGGATCTATTGCAACTGTTGAATCATATGTAGTGAGGCGTTTTGAAACCAGAGCGGGTGATCGAGTCGTCATTAATGTTTCAATCACAGTTGATGGCGAAAAGGTCGCAGATGTTGAACATGAGGCAATAATTTCTTTAACAACCAACAATTAGCAGGTTAAGCAAGTTCTCCAATTGAGACGATCCTCTTTTCAGCGAATACTTCCTTTACCAGTGGTTCAAATTCTTCTAATGCGAGTTCGTTGTATTTAGGATCGAAACAATTTTGGTCATATTCATGACAAAAATACTCACAATCATCAAACCATTTATGTTCACGAAATTTTTCTCTAGCGTTGCGATCCCCTCCAAGGTGATGAAAGTAGTAATAACCTTGGAACAGTCCATGATGGCGAATAACCCAGAAAATTCTTTCGCTCACATAGGGCTTAATTATTTCCGCTGCAGCGGCACTATGGTTTTCAGGAGCAATAGGGTCAGCCACATCATGAAATAACGCCGCCACCACCATTTCAGTTTCTTCACCGTTGCGTAACACTCTAGTTGCACTTTGAAGACTGTGGCGGTATCGATCGATCTGATAGCCGAGTGTTGGTCCTTTCATGGAAACAAGAAGATTTAAAAGTTGAGTTTGCAGATTACTTTGCGCATGGTCCACGTACTTCTCATTAAGCATCTGAGTTTCATCAAATGTCATGTCTTCCATTTTCGTGAAATCCACAGTGTCCATACTGATAAGTTAAACGCAAAAAGTTTTTTAACACAAAAACAATCAGATCAATTTTTTTGGCAAACTTCAGTGATGCTGAAAAAATTACTGCTATCGATAATTTTTCTTTATGGCTTTACCAGTTGCGGTTCAGAGGACACTCAAGATGCTTCTTTACAGAGTGAGGAAATTGAAACCACAACAACCACCCAACCAACCACCAGATCTGAAACAACCACAACCCCACATACTGCATCCGAAACGACCACCCCAGCAACCACAACGACCAATGCCGTCAACCCAATCGTCAACTCAGCTACTGAGCCTCCAGGATTCCCCAAAATCTGCCAAGCTTGGATGGGAATCCAAAACCGTCCCGACTCTACGACCATAGAGAACCTCGCTCTCCATGACCTCTACTGGGACGGACCTTGGTCTTTCGAACTCCTCTGGGAAATAACCGAAGATCAACCCTACCGAGGACTTTCAGCGTCTCTCACTGACACTGGCCACGACTATGAACTAACTAAAGCAAAAAAACTTAAAGAGAAGCTTTTAAACCTTAATCCAAACATTAAGACGCTGGTGTCTGTGGAGTACAGAGAAGGACCCATAGAACTTGACGAAGAAAACGTGAACTGGTGGGAGTACGGTCATTACCCGCCCGACTCGGCTCTATGGTTTAGGGACAAAAATGGAGATACGATCCCTGGATGGGGTGAAGATTCTGACAAAGACGGTGTAATCGAACCCGAAGAAGCACTCTCTGCTCTCGTGGACTTCAGTCAACCAGAAATTATCGAACTAACTGCCCAAAAAGCCCTAGCTTTGAAAGAGACCGGCATAGTTGACGGCATTTTTCTTGACTGGTGGAATGAGCATCATGGAACCACTGCTTCATTCATCGACTGGTCGACTTTCTACCTTACTCAGGAAGAAGAGCTCGAATCACGGTTGGCGATCCTACGCCGTATAAGGGAGTTGGTCGGTGAAGATTTTCTTGTTCTTGTGAACACTAACGAATGGAAAGCTCCACTGTCCGCACCATACGTGAACGGCACTTTCATGGAACTTTACAAACCCGACTATTCCAAGGGTTATACCGTAGAAAACTTACTCGAAATCGAAGAAACACTCTACTGGGCATCCGAGAACTTACAAGAACCAAGGATCAACTGTTTGGAAGGTTGGAGGATTGTCTATGACTATGGAAATGAGCAGGCACAAGTATATGAACGCGACTCGGAGGAGAACCAGCAATGGATGAGGCTCTTCACCACGATTTCATTAACGCATTCTGATGGACATATCGTTTTCGGTGATGACAACGCGGAACCCACCACTGACCATTCTCACAACTGGTATGACTTCTGGGATGCCGGCCTAGGTCAATCTGTTGGACCGAAACGAACCGTCTACGAAGGAATTGAAGGACTTTTCATCCGCGAGTTTGAAAAAGGTTTCGCTATCTACAATCGCTCTGGGAGTCAGCAAGATGTGCACCTGCCAGATAACTACTCCGCCGCTTCAACCGGTTCCATAGGTGAAATACATCAGGTGCCTGACATGGATGGAGAGATCTTTTTAATGGTGTATCCGTAATGTTGAAAATGTTTTCATTCATCTCGACGACTTTGATGATGATTCTCTTTTTTGTTTCGCCTGCTTTTGCACATGACCCGTTGATGCTGCTTCCTGAGCAAAAAACTCCTGAGGAGGGTCCTTTGCTTCCAGATGGGACTATTTCTTTCGCTCTTTATGGAAGCCTTCTCGAGACAGAGGATAAACGTGCTTTTCAGTTCCGTTTAGAACCTGATGATCGTTTGGACCTTTCTTTGTTGATCCCTAATTTGGAACCTGAGAATCAGATGTCTCAAGAGACGCTTCCGCAACTTTTCTTGTCTCGTCCTGATGGTTCCGTGTTGATAGGAGTTTCTGATCTGTATATACCTTTCGATGAACCTTTTTCTATGACTAGGTATGTCCGCATTTTTGAACATGTTGAACAGTCTTCAGGTGGCTTATATCAAGTTGAAATTACTGGAAGTGCCCCTGCTCGTTTCACGGTTGCTATCGGTTTTATAGAAAGTTTTGGTACTCCTGTGGAAAATGTGCCTAATAGAGATGCAGGTCGTTCGGGAATTTTTGACTGGTACGAAAATCCTGTTTCAGAAAAACCTTTGGTGCTGTCTGATGACGAACCTGTTGAAAAAGACTTTCAAGAAGCAACACCTGTTACAAAAGCTCCCGTCGTAGAGGAAACCTCAGAACCACCGGAAACCTCAGGTCCACCTGAAAAAGAACCTGTTGAAGAAGACATTCAAGAAGCAACACCTGTTACAAAAGCTCCCGTCGTAGAGGAAACCTCAGACCCACCGGAAACCTCAGGCCCACCTGAAAAAGAACCTGTTAAAGAAGACNTTCAAGAAGCAACACCTAATATCCGAGAGGAAACTAGTGNTTCCTTTAGAATCTTTATGCCCCTTATTTTGGGATTGGTGTTCATCTACCTATTAATAAGACTTGTCAAAAATAAGAAGTCTTCTATTCAAGCAAGCGACCAGTAGTACTTTCAATTTCTTCCGGCAGATCACCTTCGTGGTTGTCTCCCGTTGAGCTAGTGCCGGTTGGTTCAAACATCAAAATTGATGCGCCTGTTGATGATGGTTTGTGAAATACTCCTCTGGGCACGACANAGGTATCACCTTGGGTCATATGCACAACTTTTTCTTTGTTTTTTTCCTCTCTTATGGTGATTTCAAAATTGCCTTTTAATACAAGAAAAAATTCATCTGTTTCTTCATGTACGTGCCAGACATGCTCACCTTGGACGTGTGCAATTCGAACGTCATAGTCATTTACTTTCGTTACAATTCGTGGACTCCAGGTGTCAACAAAGGATTCGAGGGCTTTATTTAGGTTTATGGGTTCTTGTATCATGTTTTGATTCTATTTCTTAAATGTTTTCTGGTTAGGGTCAAGTGATGAATCATTTATCTCGAGAGACAAGTCCGTATCTACGCCAACATGCTGACAATCCAGTTGAATGGTTTCCTTGGGGTGAAGAAGCTTTTGAAAAAGCTAAAGATCGTAATGTCCCGATTCTTCTGTCCGTTGGATACTCAGCTTGCCACTGGTGTCATGTGATGGCTCATGAATCTTTCGAAAATACTGAAATCGCCTCTTTGATGAATGAAAATTTTGTGAATATCAAGGTTGACCGTGAGGAAAGACCTGATGTTGACGCCATCTATATGACCGCTGTTACTTCGTTGACAGGTCGCGGCGGTTGGCCTATGACTGTTTTCTGTGATCAAGAAGGTAGACCTTTTCATGGTGGGACTTATTGGCCTGATAAACCTCGTGGTGGGATGCCTTCTTTCCCCCAGNTTCTGGAAGCTGTCACTGATGCTTGGAAAACGAATAAAACCGATATTGATGAAATGGCAACAGAATTGACTTTGAGAATAGATCAACTTTCTCAAATCTCTCCTAACCCGACTCCTCCTTCTTCCGATGTCTTAACTCAAGCGGTTTCAAATCTCATCTCTCATCATGACCGTATCCACGGGGGTTTCGGCAACCCTCCTAAATTCCCTCAGGCCATGAACCTTGATTTTCTCATACGATGTATGGCTAAAGAAAAAAACGCTTCTGTTGAAGCTGTTGTCACGTTCACTCTTTCAAGTATGGCGTCTGGAGGGATTTACGATCACCTAGGTGGAGGTTTTTCCCGTTACTCAGTTGATGAACGCTGGTTGGTTCCCCATTTTGAAAAAATGCTTTACGACAACGCGATGCTCGCCAGAGTCTATTTACATGCATGGAAACTAAATTCGGATCCCAGATGGCTTCAAGTTGCTGAAGAAACCATTGACTATGTGTTGAGAGATTTATGCGACCCTTTGGGAGGTTTCTACTCTGCTGAAGATGCTGATTCTGAGGGTGTGGAAGGAAAGTTTTATGTTTGGGATGAAAAAGAACTAGAGGAAATATGTGGTGAAAATGCCAGTGAGNCAATCGGCTGGTACGGGGTCACCAGTGAGGGCAACTTTGAAGGTTCGAACATTCTCCATAGACAGAAAGTTGGTGATCTGATCAGACCACCTGATGTGGAGAAATCTAGACATACTCTTTTTGAGACGCGTAAAGGACGAGTGCGGCCTGGTCTCGACAACAAGGTTCTCACTGAATGGAACGGACTTATGCTTGCGACTCTGTCCGAAGCGGCTGTCGCAACTGGGCGAGACGACTGGTTAGAAGCTGCGAAGTTGAATGGCGACTTTCTATTGGAAAACTTGCGAGATGAAAATGGTCGATGGTTAAGGGCATGGCAACCAGAAGCCGGTAGTCAGCATCTAGCTTACGCTGCCGACTATGCGGCAATCGTTGACGGTTTAACTCGTCTTGGTGAGGCGACTGGTGAGAGCCGTTGGACGGAAATGGCAATTGAGACCGCTTATTCGTTGATTGAACTATTTGAAGATCAAGAAAACGGGGGGTTCTTCACTACGGGCAACGATGCNGATCCTCTTATTACCCGAATGAAGGATGTTTTTGACAACGCAATTCCTTCCGCTAATAGTCTCGCTGCTGTAGCACTGTTTCGTCTGGGTTCTTTAACAGGTGAATCGAGTTTTATTGAATCCGCTGAGAAGGTTCTTCAACTCGTTTCCAAACACCTCTCACAACATCCGACTGGTTTCGGTCATCTCCTCGGAGCTCTTGACATTTACCACGCCGGTTCCACGGAAGTTCTAATTACTGGAAACCGACCTGACCTAGTCGAAGTTGTCAACTCTTCTTTCTTGCCGAACGTTGTATTGGCTTGGGGAGAAAGTTTTTCAGGTCCTCTTTGGGAAAACCGGTCTGGGGATCAAGCTTGGGTTTGTCGAAATTTTGAGTGTGAACTACCTATCGGTACAAGCGAAGACCTTGAAAAAAGTCTAAAAGGCTAACCTTTTTTTCTTACTCGAAAGAATGCTGGGACTCCCCCAACATGAAGTGCACGAGTCTGTTCCAGCCTCTCGAATTGTTCATCCCCGTCTCCTTTTGACGACCGAAGTGTCAGCCATATAACTGACGTGAGGCATATCGCCCCTCCTACAAGGGTTTCTGTTCTGGGGGTTTCATCTACCCAAATCCATACCCATAGNGGTGCTGCTACGATTTCAGAAATTAAAAGTAGTGAAATGTCTGCTGATGGTACGAAACGGTGTGCATAGTTCCAAAACGGTGTGAAAGCACCTATCAGTATTCCTCCTCCTATGAATCCCATGAGAATGTCATTTCCTGACATTTCCAAACCGGGTCCAAAGCCTGCGACCAGTCCCGCTACCAAAGCTGAAGCTCCTCCTCCAACCACTGTTGGCACACCCGGGTCTCTTGCTGGGGAGCTTCTGACTAATACCGTGTATCCGCCTAGAGCTACGGAGAGAACAATGGAAAGTATTATTCCGACAGAATCGCCACCCTCCAAACCTCCTCCTACCATTACTACTACCCCTATGAGGGAAACGAACATAGCTATACCCGTGTCTCGTGTGAGAGACTCCTTCAAGAAAAGTCGGGCGAAAAGNGCCGCATAAAAAGGGCTTGTTGATTGAATAAGTAAAACAAAAGCCGCAGTTACACGACTTAGAGCAACTATGTACAGAGTGAACAAGCCTCCCATTATCAGACCAGCTGCAACTTGAGCGCTTCCTGCTTCGAGAACTGACCGTAACGGGTTTCTGCCCATACATAGGATTATCAGTATTGACACCAGCGCAGCTGAGAGCCCTCTAACGAAAAGGTATTGCCATTCATTAGCTTCTTCTAAATATCGAAAGGTAAGTGCTCCGAAGCTAAANGCTATGCCNCAAACCATAATTACNATCGAGCCTTGGAAGCGACTTAATTTCATAGCCATAAAAAACCGATCCTAAATTTNATTTTCGNAAAAATGGTGGATTCATTTATGAAAACATCTACGGCGCAGTCGTCTAAAGCCTTTTCTGTAATCTAAGGTTTTTAAATGCCTGAACCTGCGCTTCTTGAAACTGTNGTCTTGTCGGATGGACGATNNTTNTCTTTTGCNCGTTTCGGGNATCCTGAAGGNAGACCNGTTTTCTATTTTCACGGGTTCCCNGGAAGTCGNNTTGAACCNCAATCAAATCATGAAGCGTTTCTTAAAGCTGGAATTNAACTTCTNGCTTTAGACCGNCCTGGGATGGGTAAGTCGACTAGAAAAAGTAAGCGCAAACTTTTGNATTGGCCCGATGATGTCGTTGAAGTTGCGAAGATTCTAAATCTTGAAAAATTTTCAATTCTTGGAGTNTCNGGTGGTGGGCCATATGCCTTGGCATGCGCTAGAGCGATTCCAGGCTATTTGAATAGAGTTACCGTCGCTTGTGGNATAGGTCCTATGGATGCCCCTAACTCAACNTCNGGGATGATGNTNTCGAATNGNATAATGTTTCGCTATGGGAGATTCTTNCCACCACTGGTGCGCTTATCGGTTTACCTTTTAGTTCGTCAACTTTCCTCNAAGCCNGTGAAAGGTTTCGATAAATTTGTAAAGGGTCTTCCAGAAGCAGACCGTCTNATTCTTTCNAACTNGACTGGNAAGGAAACGGTATTAGAGAGCGCTNTNGAAGGAGTTCGTCAAGGTAGCGGTCCNCTNNTAGATGAGATAAGTATCTACTCACNTTCTTGGGGATTCAAATTAGAAGACATCAGCATTCCAGTGTCTTTTTTCCAAGGAGAACTTGATATTGATGTGCCAGCTTCAATGGCTCGCTACCAAGCGAGTTTGATNCCTAGTTCTGAAGCAAATTTTTATCCTNCTGACGGNCATTTTTCACTTCTGNCCAATCANATTGACNAAATAATTGCCTCTTTGTAGACCGAAAGGAAAANATGTCAAATAGAACCACAGGCCCTGGAGTTACGGCAGCTGAGAGCGANCCTTCGTGGGAACCCCGCCCGACACCACCTCNCGGTGCTCCAAATGTTGTTGTCATAGTTCTAGACGACACAGGGTTTTCCCATCTTGGATGTTTCGGNTCTGATATTGAAACACCCAACATCGACCGTCTCGCTGCAGGTGGCTTGCGTTACACCAATTTTCACACAACTGCTCTTTGCTCACCGACAAGGGCTTGCCTTTTGAGTGGACGCAACCATCATTCGGTTGGGATGAGGTGGCTTTCAAATCTCGATACAGGGTTTTCCAACTGCCGTGGCGTTATAAGCAAATCAGCTGCCACTCTCCCTGAGGTTCTAAGAGCAAATGGTTACGGCACTTTTGCAGTCGGCAAATGGCATTTGGCAAATCTTGAAGATTGTTCTCCTGCGGGGCCTTTCGATCATTGGCCNCTCCAGAGAGGTTTTAACAGGTTTCACGGTTTTCTAGGAGGGGCNACTGATCAATTTTCNCCCGAATTGGTGNTTGATAACCATGCTGTGCAACCNCCTTGTGGGGATGACTATCACCTNTCAGAAGATTTAGTGNANNAAGCAATTTCGATGATCAGCGCGCAGCAATCATCNTCACCTGGCGAACGATTTTTTTGCTATGTCGCTTTTGGAGCTACNCACTCACCTCATCAGGCGCCANACTCCTATCTCGAAAAGTACAAAGGGAAATATGACGAGGGTTGGGATGTTGTAAGACNGAAATGGTNTGAGAAGCAACTCGATTTAGGNATAATCCCTTCTGATGCTGAACTCTCACCCAGGAATCGTGGCGTTGAACCNTGGGATGAACTAAGNGACAACCAAAAAGCTCTCTANGCNAAAATGCAGGAGACTTTTGCTGCTTTCCTTGACCACACTGACGACCAAGTNGGTCGTCTAGTCGAATTCCTAGAAACACAAGATCTTCTCGATGACACTCTCATTGTTTTTCTTTCNGACAATGGTGCAAGCCAAGAGGGTGGAAAACATGGCACCATCAATGAGCTCGCTTATTTCAACCTTATGCGNCTTGAGGTTGAGGACATGGTTGAACATCTAGATGAGATAGGTGGTCCCAACCACTACAACAACTATCCGTGGGGTTGGGCGCAAACAGGGAATACTCCTTTGCGTTTCTATAAACAAAACACTTATGAAGGTGGGATACGTGACCCTCTTATCATCCATTGGCCTAATGGGATAGATGACTCAGGTGGTATACGTGATCAATACCACCATGTGATAGATCTGATGCCAACAATTCTTGACATAGTTGGCGTGACCCCACCCGAAAATTTTCAAGGAGTAGATCAGCAACCTTTGGAAGGTGCAAGCATGAGGTANACGTTTCCTTCGGAATCTGTTGACGCTGCTACCACGAGACCGAGACAGTATTACGAAATGATGGGTCATCGTGCTATCTGGTCAGATGGATGGAAAGCGGTAACAATGCANCGCAAAGGTNTGCCCTTTGAGGATGATGAGTGGGCGTTGTACAACACTTCGAAAGATTTTTCCGAATGTCACGACCTGTCAGAAAGTGAACCAGAAAAACTTGAAGAGATGATTGACCTTTGGTGGGAAGAAGCTGAAAGATTTAATGTTCTNCCNCTTGATGACAGAGGTACAGAATTATTTGTTATGAGGAGAGAGGACAGGGCGCCTCTNTCTAAACCACAACGTTTTTTGAAAAATACCCCGCATCTTGAGCGNTTCAAGGTTCCTGACATTAGAAACCGTTCATTTGAAATTGCTGCAAAAGTAACCATGGATGATCCCTCCGAAGGAGTTCTCGTTGCTAGTGGTGCTAGAACCGGAGGCATTGTTTTATATATAGCTGATGGGCGCCTAGTTTTCGAGTACAACTTCATGGGATCATCGAAAATTCTGTCGTCTGAAAAGACAATCGAATCAGGACGATGTGAACTAGGTGTGACCTACCGTAAAACTTCCGAAAATCATGGTATCGCTACTCTTTTTGTCGAGACCGATTCGAGTCGTGACTATTTAGGGGAGTTCGAAATCGACACTTTGCCTCATAGGCAAACAATGTACGGGATGGATGTGGGTAGAGATCTTGGACCAACGGTATCTAGTGAATATGTTGGCCCCTTCGAATTTACTGGTGATCTTGAATGGGTTGAGTTTCGTCTAGAAAACGATCGTGATGATCTTGAAGCGGCCGCTGAAGTGGAAGCAAGAAATGCTTTAGCGGATCAATAGTTTAATACAAAGAAGGGCTGTCGAAGCAAGCTATCGCCTCTATGAAGTTTTTATAATCTCCTTCGATTCTTGTGCTCTTATTTTCTAAGGCTTCCTTCAGTGTGGTTTTACCTCCAAGAATGCGAGCCCAGTCGCTNATNTTAATAACTAACGTGGCTGTGCTGTCCGCGCCGTCAGTTGGAACTGCTACACCGTTTCGTATATGCAGACCAGTTGTTGAAGCATCATCAAAACGCCAACCTATTCGNATATCAATACCGTTTGATTTTTCCGGATCAAGTATGAGTCTTAGAGCGTGAACAAAAGCTTCCGTCGGNTGGCTTAAAACTTGACGTTCGCTGAACCTGTGTGTACGAAAACGATTCATGTCAAGTTTTCCTTCAAGTTCGAGGGCTCTGGTCAAACACCAGTTGCGTACATTTGTAGATGTCGTGCGTTGCCCTATTTTTCTTAGGACACCAGCAAGCTTTTCNCGGTCCTCTAAAGTTCCACTGTCACAGCGTCCGTCTTCATTCACCTCGCGTCTTATCAACCATGTAGATAGTTCCAGGGCCCAACGCAAATCTTCTTCTTTTATAGCTTGATCTATGGCGTCGCGAACTCTCCCCTCCCCGCCAAAACCCTCTATTAGCTTCTTTGCTCGTTCCAAAGGAGGTAAAGGAAATAAAGATGCTTCATCACCATCGAACCATCCTCTTAAACCGTTGTGTATTTGCCGGACGTGATGTTCCACCAGACCGTAAAACTGTTTTGTGAAATACCTGTTGTTGTATTTTTCAGGAAGCTGGACCCTCTCTGTAATTTCACCGATTGTTAAACCTTTATTGATTCCTCGGACGGTCTGGTCCCACATGTATTGAATTGAATCTCGGTACAGCGTTAGGTCTTCAAAAATTTGTTTCGCTCCGCTTAAAGGGGGACCATGGACTCCTACCATATGATCTGCTTCTAGTCCTATCATTTGTTCTATTCCATCTATCAGCACACGCGGGTCGCGGTACTCTTCTCCCCTTATAGCGAAAACGTTGAAAAGGGTTGGCCATAAGAGATTGTTAACGCAAACTTTTATTTCCGGAAACCAAATTGTGATCGAATCGTTAGCATCCGAGGGGGCTGGAGTGATTTCAACTTTTAGCCCCGCTATTTCTGTTGTTGTAGATTCGTGAAATGTGTGATCAGGTGGAATGAAACCAGGCGTCCAAGGCGAGTGTTCTTCAAGTCTGAAATATTTCCCCAATGCAGAGTTGACGATTCCGTCCTCTCCCTCAATTGGGAGCAGTAGGCCGAATTGGTGAACTAAACCGCGGGTTGCTGCAGCGCTTACGTCAATACCTATGCGACGCAAATTGTTCTCTATTTCGCTGTGTCCCCATATTGGTGGATGATCGGATCCTTCTTCGAATAGTGCTGAGGTTCCGTGTACATAGTGGAAATGTGTGTATATGACTGCTGCGATCGGAGCTTTTGTGTGCTCCCTTACTGCTCTCAGAGAGGAAGCCATTTCTTCGCATGATTCTCCTGTGTCAATGACGATGAGACCTTCTGGGCCCTCTATAAAGTTCTGATTAGATAGTCCGTTACCTACCTGGCTCCACACTCCTGGTCTTACTTCGTAAAGTTTGCGTTCCAGTCGTTCCGTGTGTTCGATAGTTTCTCTGTGGGCTTTTTGACCTAGAGGGCCTTCTGATATGTCCTCTTCCCTGCCGATACTTGCCGGAAAAGATTTTGGCTTGTTTTCCACTATGTTCTTTTCTTTATTTCACGATTCTTTTTTTTACTACTACTATTGTGTCATGGTTGAAACGGGTCATTCAGACGTTATAGCAACTGAAGATCCAGCAGCAAAATTAGCTGGTCTTAGGTATAAATTCTCTGATTTTGAGGGTGTCGAGGTAGGACCGCTGCCTCATCTAGCTGAAGAACGTTCGCGTTTGGGTGAACTCAAATGGGAAAATTTTGATGCTTCTATGATAGGTGCGACTGTAGGTGCTCAAATTGATGGAATCGATATAGCAAATGGTGTTTCTGATAGCGCTTTAAACGAGCTTCATCAAGCACTTGTTGAATATAAAGTGATTTTCTTACGGAACCAGCAAATCACATCTTCTCAGCAGGTTTCTTTCGCTGAAAGTTTTGGAGAATTGGAAATACATCCTTTCATTCCTTCGAACACCGAACATCCTAAACTTGTGAGATTTGAAAAAGGTGCCGAAGTAGGTGGGTATGAAAATAGTTGGCATCATGATGTGACATGGCGTGAAGCCCCATCGAAAATCGCTATTCTACGAGCCGTTAGTGTGCCACATACGGGTGGTGACACCATGTTTTCTGACATGTGCGCCGCTTATGAAGGTCTCGATGATTCAATTAAATCAGAAATTGAAAATTTGATAGCTGTACATGATTTTTCCCATTCCTTTGGATCTCAGGTTCCAGAAGAAAAACTTGAGGAAATAAGGGAGAAGTATCCTCTGGTTGAACATCCTGTGGTAGGCACGCATCCGGATTCAGGAAGAAAGTACCTCTTCGTTAACAGGATTTTCGTAAATCATTTCAAAGGTATGACTAGAAAAGAAAGCCTCCCTTTGATTAATTCTCTTTCGCGTCAAGCTGAGTTCCCTGAGTATCAATGTCGTTTCCGATGGAGTGATAATTCGCTAGCTGTATGGGATAACCGTCAGGTTCAACACTATGCATTAAGTGATTACTGGCCTGATGTGAGGATTATGGAACGTGCAAGTGTTATAGGTGAACCGCCTAAACAATAAGTTCTTAGATTGTTTTAATCTTGCGGGGATAGGTGTGTTGGTTTCATTGGCGAAACTAGAACAGGGGCGAGAGCTTCAAGCATTCCTGTTTCTATCCGCCATGCAATGTAACTCTCATAGTTTTCGCGTGTAGCCCACTTCTCCCAAAGGTAAACCCTGTCAGGGTTGTCTTGATCGACATAGGTTTCTACGCTTTCGCAGCCTTCAAAAGCTCTTGTATCACTTAATGATTCCAGCAGGCCAGGGAGAAGAAGTTCTCCCATTCCTTCGTTGCAGTGAAATTCTGCCATAACCGTGTGTGACATTTTTTTCCTTACTGTTAGTTGTTGTTTGTTTAGATTAGCGTTTACTTTTCGTAGGAAAAATTTTCTAAAAAAATGTTTCCTACGACTTGACAAAAAAACGTAAACGCGACTAAAAATGTGTCAGCGAATAAAATTGCTTGCAATTGATTCGCTCGGATTAAAAATTAGCAATAATTATTAATCCGGGAAAAGCCACTCTTAGGAGTGGCCTTTTCCATTTATGTGAGTCTTTTCTGAAATAATTAAGACGAATATTTTTTCCTAACTATCCATGCTTCTTCTGAAGGCCATTTTTGTGCCCATTCCAGATT